>NZ_JBHFHK010000027.1:0-28548 GCF_041928215.1 Hubeiibacter jixunmingi
GGTCTAATTCGTCAGAAAAATTACTATTATGCCATTGCTTTAACAGTCTTTTTTATTTTTTTGTCGTGTGCTGAGAAAAATATGTTTAAATTTAATGTAAAAAATCATTTTACTCAACTCTTTTTAATTTTTATTGAACAACAATGGTTCTTTGTTTTTTTAAGTGTTTTTTTTGGCATGTTATATGCTTATCCAACTATTGATTATAATAGAGATTATGATGGAACACTTTTTGTTAAAAGATTAATGTTTGTAGCAGTGTTTAATGGTTTTATTTTTTATGTTTTTTTAAATTTTTTAAACATATTTTTTAGAAAGAAAATGTTGGTAGGTTATTTTTGTTCTATTTTATTTTTATTTTTATTTTTTATTAATGTAGTTAAAAGTAAAATTCTTAACTTCCCTCTTGTCTTTCAAGATTTTGCTCTTGTAGGTGAAGCATATAAGGTTGTATCCTTAGACTTGAAAGTGTATGCTACACTATTTTTTTTAATCGCAATTGTGGTTGGCTTTTTTATCTATAAACTTCATAGGAGAGAACAGAAAAAAGATAATCTTTCTATTTGCTCAATATTTATTTTTGTTATAGGTACTGCACTTATTTCATTTAATGCTTATATTATGCGTATTCCTTTTGATAAATGTCCAGATAAATATAATTATACAATTTGTCATACCAATCTTTATTACTTTCCTTCAACTGTACGCTGGAATGGTGACTTGGCAACCATGCATCGTATTGGTTATTTACCGTATATAATAAATAGAACTATTGATGACTTCACAAAAGATGCAAAAGTAGATATTAGCGAGACACAAGTTAATCAGATTCTAAAAAATGATGATATGCAAACTCAGGTATTTGAGAACAAGCCTAATATAGTCGTGATATTACATGAGTCTTTAATCGAACCAAAAGTTCTTGATAAGGGGTTAATAGCAGAAAAAACGCCATTCATTGACATGTATAAAAAAAGTAATTTTTTAAGTCCAGCTTTTGGTGGGCAAACTGCAAATGTTGAGTTCGAGATTTTGACTGGATTAAATATTTCATACTACTTAGGTGAGTTAATGTATGTAAATAGAGTAAAAAAAGATATTTATAGTTTGCCAAGATATCTACAAAAATTTGGATATCAAAGTGTAGCAATACATAATTATCCAGGAGGTTACTACAATAGAGATAAAGCTTATCAATATCTAGGATTTAATAATTTTATAAGTATAGAAAAAATGATACCTAATATTATCAATACGCAAATCAATATCAAGAAGGAAAGCTTTTCTGATGACCTGGTGTATGATCAAATTTTAAATACTCTTAAAAACAACCAAGATCGTCCGAAATTTATTCATGCGATTACTGTCAAAAATCATGGCGATTATCAAGATGACCGTTATGGGATAAAGGATTTTCATTTTGAAAAGCAATATGATAAAGATGCCAAACAGGGTTTAAGTACCTATGCGGCAGGAGTTATCGATGCAGACCAAAAAATGTTAAACTTAGTGCAACGTCTCAGTGAAGTTAAACAACCGACGATTTTAGTTGTTTATGGCGATCATCATCCATATATTAAAAATGTATCCGAAATTGATGGTAAAACTAATAAGGATATAGAGAAGTACGAAACACCCTTGATGGTTTGGAGTAATTTTCCAATAGATGAAAATCAATTTGACTCGCCCTACATTGCATCACATTTTTTGGCAACGAAGATCTTAAAATCTATTCATTTTCCACTACAGAGCTATTTTGGTTTTATGAACAGTGTAGCAGATTGCTATGATGCAATTCATCCACAGTTTATTTTGAAAAAAGAAAATTGTAATGCTGAAAATGGTCAGAAACTATTAGAGCAGTATAAATTGATCAATCAAGATGTACTTTCTGGTCAGAATCATAGTTATGAACTTTTACAAAAATAATTTTATATTTTTATAAGATTATATTGTTTACAAGAAGTCTGGCTGTATATAGGACTTCTATAGAAATATATCACCGTCTATGCTACAGTACTATACTAATGAATTATATTTATTGCGATAAAGTGGAATAAGGTGATCACTTTTTATACTCTCTTGTCTGCAAGATATAAGATGAAAACCCGAGGAATGCCATGACACAAAACAAGTTTCTTCCCTTCGCTTTGCCAGAAATCGGTGAAGAGGAAATCCAAGAAGTCGTAGACGCCTTACGTTCTGGTTGGGTAACGACTGGACCAAAAACCAAGCAATTTGAGGCCGATTTTACAGCTTATTTGCAACAAGGCGAAGACTTAGGATTACAGTCTTTGGCAGTCAATTCAGCAACATCGGGTCTGCATTTGGCTTTGGAAGCTGTAGGGGTTGGTGTGGGTGATGAAGTCATTGTTCCGACATTTACCTTTACTGCTACGGCTGAAGTAGTGCGTTATTTGGGTGCAACGCCTGTTTTTGTAGACTCAGATCCTGCAACTTTAAATATTGATCCTGAACAGATTCGTCAAAAAATTACCAATAAAACTAAAGCGATTGTTCCTGTACATTTTGCAGGGATGTGTGCAGACATGGATAGCATTTTGGCTATTGCCAAAGAATTTAATCTTAAAGTCATTGAAGATGCAGCACATGCTTTCCCAACCAAACATCAAGGTAAATTGGTGGGGACTCTAGATTCGGATGTGACTGTATTTAGTTTTTATGCCAACAAAACCATGACTACTGGTGAAGGTGGTATGTTGGTGTCTCGCCATGCTCATATTATTGAGCGTGCGAAGATTATGCGTTTGCATGGTATTAGCCGTGATGCGTTTGATCGTTATCAATCCAAAACACCTGCTTGGTTTTACGAAGTGATTGAACCGGGGTTTAAGTACAATATGCCAGACATCTCTGCGGCACTTGGCTTACAACAACTGAAAAAGATTGATCGATTTTGGCAAAAGCGTGAGCAGATGGCACAGCGTTACGAGCGTGAGCTTGCTGATTTGTCGCTTATTTTACCACCACGTCCAACAGATGCAGATTCGACACATGCATGGCATATTTATCCTGTGCGTTTGACCGCAGATGCCAAGATTGGTCGTGATGAAATGATCGTTAAAATGGCAGAACAAGGTATTGGCTGTTCGGTACATTTTATTCCATTGCATCGTCATCCAGTATGGCGTGATGGCTATCAATTGACGCCAACACAATTTCCACATGCTGAACATATTTATCAGAATATCTTTTCAATTCCGCTGTTTACCAAAATGACGGACGATGATCAAACTCAAGTTATTCAAGCGATTCGAGATATTTTGGCGTGAAACAATTAACTTTATTCTTTAAGCGTGCTTTAGATATTATCGGGGCAGTATGTGGTTTAATCGTACTGTCACCGCTATTTATCATCGTTGCATTGTGGATCAAATACGATTCGAAAGGTGATATATTTTTCCGCCAAGTACGTGTTGGTAAGCACGGTGAAAATTTTCGTATCCATAAATTTCGTACCATGTATCCAGACAGTGAACGTAAAAGTGGTTTGACCATTGGCAAGGATAATCGCATTACGCCATCGGGTGTATTTTTAAGAAAATACAAGGTTGATGAATTGGCACAATTGATTGATGTGTTATATGGTGATATGAGTTTGGTGGGACCACGCCCTGAGATCCCAGAATTCATGAACCTATACGCACCAGAGTTACGTGAAAAAATCCTTTCAGTTAAACCAGGTATGACTGATAAGGCTTCAATTGAAATGATTGATGAAAATGATATACTGGGTAAATATGATGATCCACGTCAGGCGTATATTGATGTAATTATGCCAATGAAAGCAAAATATTATGTTGAGTATGCCGAAAATATTTCTGTGTTTAGAGATATTAAGTTGATCATTGAAACTGTGATAAAGATTGTTGTACGTTAACCCATTGTCTAAGTATTTTGGATTAGTGGTAGATCTGCTGCAAGTGGAATAAGAATGAATATTAAACAACTTTTGGTTGTTGCGACTACACGTTCGCGTCATGCAAAGCAACTTTTTTTAATCGCTCTAGATTTTATTGTCTTCCCGATTTTGATTTGGGCTTGCTATGTTTTACGTCTATTTGACCTGAATGCCAATCCTGTTCCAAACTTAGCATTTGGGGAAATCATCGTTGCAACGATTGCTGTTGTAAGCCTTTTTATTTGTGGTGTTTATCAATTTATTGTTCGTAGCTTTAATGAATCAATGATTGGACGTTTGGCTATCGCAACGATATTGACTATTCTCGCACTTTACACCTTGGCTTATTGCACTACAGCCGTTATTCCAATGTCAATTCCCTTGATGTTTGGGTTTACGATGTTTGCGTGGGTGTGGTTTAGCCGAGGAATTATTCGCTTTGTCATCAGAAGTTTTTTACAGTCGAATGTTGCACGTAAACGTATGGTGATTTATGGTGCTGGTTCTGCTGGGCAACAAGTCGCAGCAATCCTAAATCGTTCTGAAGAACACGTCCCTTTATTTTTTATTGATGATGATGCGTCACTGACTGGGCGAATTCTGGGTGGTCTAACCGTATATTCTGCTGAGCAAGCTATTCAACTTTTTGATAAATATCAAATCGATGAAGTGCTGATTGCTATGCCTTCGGTGAGTCGTTTACGCAAACAAGAAATCATTAAATTTTTAGAAAATGCACCTGTAAAAATCACTGAATTACCTGGTTTAACCAAGTTGGTTGATGGTGAAATCAGTATTACTGATATCCAAGAAGTTGATATTATTGATTTATTGGGTCGAGATCCTGTCCCACCAATTGCCCATTTACTTGCTAAAAATATTCAGAATAAAGTCGTGATGGTCACTGGTGCTGGTGGATCGATTGGTTCTGAGCTTTGTCGCCAAATCATTAAAAATCAGCCGAAGATGTTGATTATCTATGAGTTGACCGAATTCGCTTTGTATTCAATTGAAAAAGAACTGAATCAGACTGCACAGTGTGAAATTATACCTATTTTGGGCACAGTATTAGACCAATCAAAGCTTGAGCAAGTCATTGAGAAATACCAAGTGCAAACGGTATATCATGCTGCTGCATACAAACATGTTCCTTTGGTGGAATGTAATCCGATTGCAGGGTTGCAAAACAATGCCGTAGGTACAGCATTTAGCGTCAATGCAGCTGTGCTCAAAGGTGTTGAAACATTTGTTTTGATTTCTACTGATAAAGCTGTACGCCCGACCAATGTCATGGGTGCAAGCAAACGTATGGCAGAGCTCTATTGCCAAGCCATGGCGGATGCACAATCTAATACGCAGATTAGCATTGTACGCTTTGGTAATGTGTTGGGTTCATCAGGTTCAGTTGTTCCATTATTTAAGCAACAAATTGCAAAAGGTGGACCAATCACCGTGACTCATCCAGAAGTAACACGTTATTTTATGACCATTCCTGAGGCATCACAGCTCGTGATTCAAGCAGGGGCATTAGGTCATGGTGGCGACGTATTCTTGTTGGATATGGGCGAGCCTGTCCGTATTCAGGATTTAGCACGACAAATGATTACTTTAAGTGGATTAAAAGTACGCGAGCAAGGCAGTAATACAGGTGATATTGCTATCGAATATTCGGGTTTACGTCCTGGTGAAAAATTGTATGAAGAGTTGCTGATTGATCAAGAAGATACCCAACTTACTGAACACAGCCGTATCCTGACATCTTATGAAAAATTTGTTCCTTTTGCGGAGATTGCAGCAGTCATTGACAAAATGCATCAACTACAATCTACGCCAGAAGATGTAGAATGGGCAATTACGCAACTAGAGCATTATGTTGATGGTTATCAACGCGGTAAAGAGATTAAAGTAAATTAGGCGCATTTTAACATGATTAAGAAAGCAATTTTGCCAGTAGCAGGTTTAGGTACACGTTTTTTACCTGCAAGTAAGTCCATACCCAAGGAAATGGTTACTGTCGTCGATCGTCCAGCGATTGAATATGTTGTTCGTGAAGCAGTTCAAGCAGGTATAGAACAAATTATTTTGGTTACACATTCTTCAAAAGCATCTATCGAAAATTATTTTGATCGTAATTTTGAGCTTGAAACCACCTTAGAACAAAAGAAAAAACATGATCTCTTGGCGGAAATTACTCAGATTATTCCTAGTCATGTTAGTGTTGTGAGCGTGCGTCAGCCACAGCCTTTAGGCTTAGGACACGCAGTGTTGTGTGCAAAATCAATCGTTGGTGATGACGATTTTGCAGTGTTGTTGCCAGATGTTTTGGTGAAAAATAGTGCAACGGATAACGACTTGGCAAAAATGATTGCACGTTATGAATTAGCAAATGCCGCACAAATTATGGTTGAAGCAGTACCTGAACACATGGTAGATCAATACGGTATCGTAGATGTAGCGAATATACCTGTAGAAGGTCAAAGCATAGTAATGCAGGGCATTGTAGAAAAGCCAAAAGTTGGAGAAGCACCATCTAATTTATCTGTAGTGGGACGTTATGTTTTACCAGCAAAAATCATGACTTTATTGGAGCAAACACCAAAAGGTGCAGGTAATGAGATTCAACTCACCGATGCGATTGCCATGTTGCAAAAGACAGATAGCGTTGAAGCTTACCGTATGCAAGGTCAGACTTTTGATTGTGGCAGCAAATTGGGTTACCTTAAAGCCGTCCTTCATTACGGTATTGAACATGAAAAGTTGGGTGAAGATTTTAAAAAGATGATAAAAGACCTATCACTATAAAATACATAGGATCATCGTATGAAAGTTGCGATCTTTGGTGAAACGCTCTATGCTGGTGTTATGGCTGCGGTTTGGGCTGAAACAGGTCATACCGTTTATTGGTGTTTGGATAAAAGCAATCCACAGACGGCTCACTATGGATTAGATGAACAACTTAATCAGCGTCTAAGCCGACTGCACGACAAGAATAGTATTATTGACGTGTTACTTGATGATTTGCCTACAGATATTGATGCTTACTTTTTTGCTTTTAACAGTACAGAACAAGACAAAGTCGTCCATTTGGTCGATTATTTGGCGTTGCGTGCAGAAGTCCGCCCCAAACTGATGATCAATGGCTGTACTTTTGGATTGCATGGCACAGCAAAATTACAACAATATGCATCTCAGGATTATTGGGTTTATCTAC
The DNA here is from genome assembly GCF_041928215.1 of Hubeiibacter jixunmingi. Taxonomy (NCBI): domain Bacteria; kingdom Pseudomonadati; phylum Pseudomonadota; class Gammaproteobacteria; order Moraxellales; family Moraxellaceae; genus Hubeiibacter; species Hubeiibacter jixunmingi. Next base: position 7,134 of record NZ_JBHFHK010000027.1, read on the forward strand.
CTGATATGATCCAAGAGGGACAGGCGATTCAAAGCTTTTTACAGCTGAAGCAAGTCATTATTGGTGTAGAGAGCGATCAAGCTAAGACGCTGATTTTGGAATTGTTACGTCCTTACTATCCGTTACCTGAACAGTTTTTACTTATGCCTATACTGGATGCTGAGTTCGCTAAGCTAAGCATTTCGGGTATGCTTGCCACACGTATTAGCTATATGAATGATTTATCACAAGTGGCTGAAAAATTAGGCATTGATATCCTCAATGTTCGTCAAGGCTTAGCGGCAGATAATCGTATTGGCTCAGTGTATTTGTCTGCAGGTGCGGGTTTTGGTGGAGAAAATTTCTCTAATGATATACTGACGTTAGCGAATACAGTGCTGAATACGGGAGTAAAAAGTCGTTTACTTGAGCAAGTGTGGCAAATCAATGAAGCACAAAAAGAAATTTTATTCCGTAAATTGTGGAATTATTATCAAGGTGATTTAAAAGACAAAACGATTGCCATTTGGGGTGCATCTTTTAAAGAGAATACCGCACGGATTGAATATTCACCGACTTTGGTTTTATTAGATGCTTTGTTTGCACAAGGTGCAACAGTCCGTTTGCATGATCCACAAGCCTTGCCTGAAATCGCACGTCATTACGGAGAACGAGCAGATCTGATTTTATGTCAAGATGCGTATGATGCCATAGAAAATGCTGATGCACTTTGTTTGATGACTGCATGGAAACAATATTATAGTCCTGATTTTAAAAGATTAAATCAAAAAATGAAATACCCACTATTGTTAGATGGTCGTAATATTTATGACCCCGATTTTGTACGAAGTCAAGGTGTAGTTTATAGTGGTGTGGGGCGTATTTAGTGAAACAATCAAATCAAATAATATCTAATCATCCGATATTAAATCAGCTTGCAGCACAAATTAAACAAAAGCATCTCAATGATTTGTTTGCTGAAGATGCACAGCGTTTTCAAAAACATCATGTGCAATTTGATGGCATGGTATTTGACTACAGTAAACAACGTGTTGACCAAACCGTAATAGATACATTGGTACAGACTGCCGAACAACAAGCATTGGACAAATGGATTGGACGTTTATTCTCGACAGAGGAAATCAATTACACTGAACAGCGTGCAGCCATGCATTGGGCATTGCGTTTGCCTGAGCATGATGTTGAATTCCCTGATTTAGCCAGTCAGATACACGAGCAGTTTAATCGTTTATACAGCCTAGTAGATAAAATTCATCAAGGTCAATATCGTGGTGTCACGGGTGAAGTTATTCAAGATGTGGTGAATATTGGTGTAGGTGGCTCGGACTTAGGGCCATTGATGGCATCGCATGCTTTGTCAGATTTTAAGAAAAAAACTGCCAAACCATTACATGTGCATTTTGTATCGACAATGGACGGCAGTCAGTTGTCAGATTTGTTGCATCAACTGCGTCCAGAAACAACGTTATTTATTATTTCATCCAAATCTTTTGGCACCATCGATACTTTATATAATGCCAATACAGTACGTCTGTGGCTACAAAAGAGCTTAGGGCAACGTCCAGCGGTACTACATAATCATTTTATTGGTATTTCCACACGTGCTGATAAAATGACAGAATGGGGTATTGCACCGCAACATCAATTTATGCTTTGGGATTGGGTCGGGGGACGTTACTCTTTATGGTCATGTATTGGATTCCTAATTATGCTGACCATAGGTGTAGAAGGTTTTAAACAATTCTTGGCAGGTGCATATGCGATGGATCAGCATTTTCGTCATGCTGATTTCAAACATAATATTCCTGTACTTATGGCATTAATTGGTGTGTGGAATAGCAATTTTCTCGCTATGCAGACGCATGCTGTACTGCCTTATGATGGTCGTCTCAAATACTTTACAGCGTATTTGCAGCAGCTGGAAATGGAGTCTAATGGTAAATCCACTCAACGTAACGATTCAGCAAGCGAAGTCAGTACTTGTCCAATTATTTGGGGTGATGTTGGGCCAAATGCACAACATGCATTCTATCAACTATTGCACCAAGGTACACAGACGGTAAGCTGTGATTTTATTGCACCCATTCGTCGTTATGATGCACAGCAATATACCTATGTTGAGAATGCAGATGCCTTAATTGAGCAACATCATTTGGCACTATCTAACTGTTTGGCACAATCACGTTTATTGGCTTTTGGTAATCAAGCACTGAATATCAAAAGTTTAGACAACGTACCTTTATATAAACAGTATGCGGGCAATCAACCTAGTACCATGATTTTATTACAAGAGTTAACGCCTCATAGCTTGGGAATGCTGATTGCAGCATATGAGCATAAAGTCTTTGTGCAGTCTGTGATGTGGAATATCAATCCATTTGACCAATGGGGTGTAGAAAAAGGTAAAGAAATTGCAAACCAAATCTTACCTATTCTAAATCGTACCGAACACGACCTATCAACACTAGATGGTTCAACACAAGGTTTGATTAAATTGTTTTTGGAACATAGCCAACATTGATAACATTTGTTCTAAATCTATGTCTTATAAGTAAGATATTTATTAGGATCTTTATGTACTAAGTTTTTGATAAATAATCATAAAACCAAAAAAACCATAAGACCGATCAATTTCTAATCGGTGTTGTAGTATCTGATTTAAGACAAGAACATCATACGTATTGATTTGTTGCTCGCATTACAAAATATTTACATTTTTTCACTGTACAATTTCATCATATTGTCACAATCTAAAGGAACACTCAATACACATAAAATCGAGGAGTTGCGTATGAATATTGAAATTCGTACTGATAAACACATCAACGGAAACGAACGTCTGATCGAGTATGTTCGCAGTGAATTAAAAGATGAATTTGGGCGTTACAGCGAAAAAATTACCCATTTCGAAGTTCATCTGAGTGATGAAAATGGTGAGCGTGGTGGCAGTGATGATAAGCGTTGTATGATTGAGGCACGTCCAGCAGGATTTAAACCTATCGCGGTGAGTCATAAGGCTGGCAATATTGATCACGCCATTCACGGTGCGATAGACAAATTAAAACGCCGTGTCGAACATACGTTTGTGAAGACCGAGCCACAACGCGGTCAAAAGCCAAATTGGTCTGAAAAAGACGATACCATTGCAGATGACCTTGAAAATTAAATTAAGCTATTTCCTTTAAAAGCGTCATCGAGATAAAAGCCCATTGATGGGCTTTTATCATTTTTGATCTGATGTAAATAATTCTATCTTGATTCGGGCTATCCGTCTGCATAAATTATGCTAGAATGAATCATGTTTAATTTTATGAAGTCATTTTGATGCCAACACTTGAACAACAACTTTTAGATGCCATTCAACAGCTCGATAGTCAAAAGGTCGCAGATTGTATTGAAAAAGGTGCAAATGTTAATTTCTTAGATGCAGAACGTGGTTTTCCATTGACTGTACTGTGCGATAGCTTATTTGACTGGTGGCTGATTTTACAACAGGCTTATGACGATGATATGCCACTGAGTGACAGTGTAAAACAAGAAAAACTCAGCCCATATTTACAGATTTTTGAGCAGCTGATTGTAGCGGGTGCGACACCGCACACGTGGGATAGTGAAGAGTTTTATGGTCCACTGTGGGATGCCGCAAGTGCAGCATGTTTGCCAATCGTACAGCGTTTATTGGATCTAAATGTCAATCCAAATACTTTGGATGATGACGGGCTACCCGTGTTAAGCTCGATTAGTGATCTTTGGTTCGAATGTGACTATGACGAGATCAATTGGAACGAAGCTTATCTAGAACAGCAAACGACACTGCAACTATTACGTCAGCATGGTGCAAAAACCACGACTGAAATTAAACCGAGTTAATGATTAGAATTACTCCATGGATATCATTTATTTTTCTGAGAAAATATCATGAAAAAAGCATTTACGATTGCACTTCTATGTACTGCCGTAAGTAGCCTGAGCTATGCTGAGGAAAGTGTGACTACAGATAGCATGTCAAATGGCAATACTGAAGAAAATACAATGACAAATGCAGTGTCCTTGGAGAATTTTACTTTTGATCGATATGTGGATGGTTTAAATGCGAGTATCACGCCAAAAGGGCGTGTTGCTTTGCAGCAGGCATTGCCCACAGCGAACTACTATGAACAGAAAGTCGATGGGCAGACACATAAAATAACTACTTTACAAACTGATAGTCTTGTACGTATTGGTATCGGACATGAGGCAGAAGTACGTGTTGGCTGGCAAGGTTTGCAGTGGCAACGTAATAAGACCGGTTCGCTGCAGCATGACGAAAACCATATCGGTGATATGAGTGTTGCCATCAAGAAACGCCTGTTAAATGACAGTGATATGCAATGGTCTGTACTAGCACAAGCTGATTTAGCTACAGGTAGCAGCTATGAACATCGCCCATGCCGTGATAAGTATAGCGTGATCTCTGCTGTAGATTATCAGTATAGTGAGCTGATTCAGACAGCTATCACTATGAAATATGATTATCAAAAAGGTGATTTGGGTTTTACCACAGTACCATCGATTCGTTACAAACTAACTGATCATGCCAAAGGTTATTTTGAATATGTAGGGCATAAGCAAGAAAGTCAAAAATCTACTTCACAGGTCAACCATGGCATTTTGTTTAATTATCATAATAAAGCTCAATTTGATATGTGGTTTGGTTATGGCTTCAATGATGTGATGCCACGTTATCGTGCTGGGCTTGGTGTATCTTATTTATTCTAATTTAATTTAATTTAATTTATAAATAAGATTTAGACAAGGACGTTGAGTTATTTTTTACACATCGTGATATTTATCAGGTGAATTGCAATGAAAAGAATATTATTTACACTTATGGTTTGTGCTATATTTAGTCCAGCATGGGCAAATCAATCCTTGCCATCTGCATTATATGATGGATATTGGGCAATGACTGAGCCATCACAAGGGAGTTATCATGTTACCAAATTTATTAAAAATAAAGATGGCAACACTATAATGCAACAATATAAATTTGAATGTTTGTCAGGTAAAAAATACCGTCAAAACATTAAAATGACCACCGCCAACTTAACATCTACAGAAAAAGGTTGGCTGATGAATGAAAAAAACTTGGGAGAATGGGCAATATTATCTATCACCAATCTTCAAGCCAATAAAAGCTTAGATTTATTACAGACTTATACTGATAAAATGCCACAATTCCAAACTATTTTCCCTAACGGTTTGACTTTGACCTATATCCATAGTCCGACTTTGCGTCCAAATTGTCAATAATATCTGACGGTGAGCAAGGAAGCCGACCTTATGATTTAGCATTAAAATAATTTATTTTTAACGTAAGTTTGGGATAATTTTTATTGTAATTGCCTGATTTTATAAAATAAATTTAATTCGTATGTAGGGTGCGTCTTACGCACCTTTCAGGAAACGGCATTAAATGGATGCGTGGGACGCACCCTACGTCTTCAAAATCATATGATTACAATAAAAAAATATGCTCTTTTAAACCGAACTCACGTTATTTTTTAATCCTTTAACGCCAAAAGCATCTCTCGCAAACTCGCCACATCATCAACTACTGTATTAGTATGCTCAAGCAGACGCTCACGGTTATGCACACCATAAGTTACACCGATACGTGGCATAGCAATATTCTCCGCCATTTGCATATCATATACGCTATCGCCGACCATCACCGCTTGCTGTGCAGTTAAACCAGTTTGATTTAAAATTTGCTCTAACATCAAGGGATTTGGCTTGGATAAAGCCTCGTCTGCACCACGCATTGCCGTAAATAAATGTTCACTTTGCGTGCGTTGTAAAACACGATCTAAACCTTTGCGTGCCTTACCTGTGGCGATCGCCAACATAAAACCTGCTTGTTCCAAGTCTAATAGCATCTGCCAAATGCCAGCGTACCAATCATCATGCTGTGAATGGGGAATATTATGTGCCACATAACAATCAAAAATAGCTTGCTTTTTCTCAGCGTCATCCGTTGGTAATACGGTTTGTAAAGCGATTGGTAATGCCAAGCCAATGACGTCTTCAGCCTGTTGGTTGGTGATTTGATAGCCAAATTGTTGTGCGGTAAATTGTAGACTATCTACAATACTCTGAATGGAATTAAATAATGTACCGTCTAAGTCAAAAATAATCAGGCGAATATCATTTTTTGTCATGATCAATTTCTCAGATTTCAGCATTTAAATTGAAATAAATTATAGCATAATAAAAATTTTTAAAAATTAAAATTTGGTGAATAATTTTCTTAGATATTAACCCATGATAATACTACTGCTGATATTAATCAGCATTGCCAAAATCGCCACATTAAAAAAGAATGCCAATATTGAATGTACCAAACCAATTTTACGGCTACTACCATGATTAAAGGCAATATCTGCTGTTTGAGCCGATGTCCCAATAATATAGGCAAAATAAACAAAATCCCAATAATTTGGCTGTTTGGTATCAGGAAATGCAATGGTTATGGTTTGGTCTTTTTCATAGCTCAGATAATATTGATGGGCATAATGCAAAGCAAACATGGTATGAATAAAAAACCATGCATTAACAATGGTTAAACTCACCAAGGACAAATACAATGCCGATAAATTTGGTTCAATTTTTACCAAAGCCAAAGCTTTAAAAATGGCTAATACACTGACGATTGCAGTCAAGAATACCAAAAATAACATCACAGGCATGCCTTCATCTTCGGCATTTGCCACATCTTTGATTTTTTGTGTGTCGGCTTGTTGAAATAAATAAAAAATACTTGCCAAATAAATCAATATACCAACATTCCATGCTGATAATAATAAAATAATCTGATGTAAATATGGGAATGTAAATTTTAAAATCGCAAAGCTGATAAAGCTAGATAATATTCCTATACATAATCGTGGACGTGTAATAAAAAATCGAAATAAATAATTCATCTTATTACGTTCCTTAAGTAACTCCCCTCCTATGGGAGGGGGGAGGGTTTAAATATTAATTCATTTTCATGGAATAATATTTAAAACCGATAATCAATAATCACCGGTGCATGGTCACTAAACCACTGCTCTTTATATACCCATGCATTCACCGTACGTTCCTTCCAATCAGGTGAACAGGCATGATAGTCAATCCGCCAACCTACGTTCTTGGCACGGGCTTGCCCACGGTTCGACCACCACGAATACAGCTCAGCTTCGGGACGTACCACACGGAATGTATCGACATAACCCAAATCATCATAAATATGGTCTAGCCACGCACGTTCATGTGGCAAACAGCCCGATGCTTTTTGATTGCCTGACCAATTTTTAATATCAATACGTTTATGCACGATATTATAATCACCACAAACGATAATCGATTTATTATTTTCACGCCATTGTTTCAAAATGGCTTTGTATTCATCCAAGAAAATATCTTTACGCGCTTGGGCGTCATCGCCCGATGAACCAGACGGCAAATATAATGATGCAATATGAATTGGATAATCCACACCCCAATGACTTAAATCAAATTCCGCAGTAATAAAACGTCCTTGCGTATCGGCAAGCTCAAAACCTAAACCATTCTGTACCGATTGAAAAGGCAAGCGGCTATAAATCGCTGTGCCTGCATAGCCTGCTTTTTGGGCAGGAAATAACTGCATATACCAGCCTTCAGGCTTAAAAGTATCATTCCATTGCTCGGGGCTAAGTCGCGTTTCCTGCATACAAATCACGTCTGCTTCAGATGTCGCAATCCAATCAAATAAGCCTTTTTTCTGTGATGCACGTAAGCCATTTACATTGATGGATACAACACGTAAAATCTTGGCATCATCGCCATAACTTGCTTTGGTGAGCATGGAAAACCCCTTGATATCGCCCTAAAATTCAACAATTCTACGGAGTATAGCACATGACAACCCCCAATTTTTCAGCAAAAGCATTTATCGAACTGGCTTTATCACGTCAGGTGCTTAAATTTGGTGAATTTAAACTCAAATCAGGACGCATCAGCCCGTATTTTTTTAATGCAGGATTGTTGAACGATGGAGAAGCATTGGCTTTATTGGCACAAGGTTATGCCCAAGTTTTGACCGAATGCGACACTGTCGATGTGATTTTCGGCCCTGCGTATAAAGGCATTCCTTTTGTGGCTGCAACCGCTGTGGTCTTATCACAACAGCATCAACGCCATGTGCCATGGGGTTTTAACCGTAAAGAAGCCAAAGACCATGGTGAAGGCGGTGTATTGGTTGGTGCAGATGTGGCAGGCAAATCCGTGTGGATCATCGATGACGTGATTACCGCAGGTACGGCAATCCGTGAAGTAGTGGATATTTTACAAAAAGCAGGGGCAAAAATCGCAGGTGTGGTCGTGGCATTAGACCGTCAAGAGCGTGGTCAAGGTGAATTATCTGCCATTCAAGAAATCCAACAACAGCATAATATACCTGTGCATGCCTTGGTGAGTATGCAAGATTTGATGGATTATCTAGCCGAAAAAGGCGATACGATTGCGTTGCAAAATATGCAGGCATATCGTGAGCAATATGGTATTTGATTTGACTTCATTATTATTTTAGCTTTGTAAAAATGGGTATTGGGCAAACGTTATTTGTCCAATACTTTAAAATCACACGGAGTTGTTATTGATAATGAAAATGTTAAAAAAGATAATCCGATGACCATCGAAACTCATCCATTACCGCCATTTTTACCGCAAAATGCCAAGGTATTATTTTTAGGCAGTTTTCCACCGCCGAAAACACGTTGGAAAATGGACTTTTATTATCCCAATTATAATAACGATATGTGGCGGATTATCGGTTTGATATTCTTTGCTGATAAAGATTATTTTATTGATATTGCCAACAAAACTTATAAACAGATTTTGATTGAAGATTTTCTTCATCAACAAGGTATCGCCATCAGTGATACCGCCTATCAAGTGATACGATTAAAAGACAATGCGTCCGACCAATTTTTGCAAGTGGTGCAAGACATGGATATTGCCGCTTTATTGGCTCAGATGCCTAATTGTCATGCAGTCATTAGCACAGGCGAGAAAGCCACCGCTACGCTATTACAGCGTTATGGCGAGTCTGATGCCATCATGCCAAAAATTGGGCAATCTGTAGTGTTAGATATTGCAGGGCGAACCGTACAATTGTATCGTTTGCCGTCATCGTCACGGGCGTATCCTTTGGCTTTAGAGAAAAAAGCTGAATATTATCAAATGGATTTACAGCAGATATTTGCCACAAATCATTTGCAAATCGATTTAAATAAATAAAAACTGTGTCACATTTCATTGTATAATCAGTCACTAATTTAAAATTTAACATGGACAAACCCAATGAAAAAACTCTGTACCTTAATGCTTGCCCTAACCCTATCTATGGGTGTGATGGCTCAAGATAATTTTAATACGACTTTGCAGCAAGCGAAAAAAGGCGATGCGGTTGCTCAATATAATATTGGTGTAATGTATCAAAATGGAATGGGAGTAAAACAAGATTATGCAAAAGCTTTTGAATGGTACACCAAAGCTGCCAATCAAGGTGATGCTTCCGCTCAAAATAATCTTGGTTATATGTATAAAAATGGGAATGGTATGCAACAAGATTATCAAAAAGCTTTTGAATGGTACAGCAAAGCTGCCAATCAAGGTGATGCTGATGCTCAATTTAATTTGGCTAGAATGTATGAAAATGGCACAGGCGTAAAACAAGATTATCAAAGAACTGTCGAATGGTACACTAAAGCAGCCAATCAGGATCATGCTAAATCTCAAAATAATCTCGGGGCGATGTATGAAAATGGCGAGGGTATAAATCAAGATTATAAAAAAGCGATGGAATGGTATGAAAAAGCCACAACAAAAATCAACCTTTGCAATCGCCCAAAATTTCGCTATAATAATGCGTCTGCTGTAGTGATGCACGGCAGGGTGTGGCGATAGGTTATTTTTGATGTATCGGATACACTTTTTTATCATAAACTTTTAAGCATCTCGGAGAAATCGAATGGCTTTAACAACTGCTCAACGTGCTGAAATCGTTGCAAAATTTGCTCGTGCTGCCAATGACACTGGTTCACCAGAAGTTCAAGTGGCTTTATTGACTGCTCAAATCAATGACTTACAAGGTCACTTCAAAGAGCATAAACACGACCATCACAGCCGTCGTGGTTTGATTCGTATGGTAAACCAACGTCGTAAATTGTTGGACTACCTAAACGGTAAAGATCACGCACGTTATGTTGCATTGATCGGTGAATTGGGCTTACGCCGTTAATCGTAAGATGATGCGAGTAGTGGCAACATTACCGTAATCGACAAAGGGGGCGTTGATTCGCTCCTTTTGTGTTTTTTTCGTTGGGGTGTTTGGCGATAAAGTTTCTAAGTTTTATTATTTTTATCATAAAATCTTAGTGTAATACATGATTTATAGTGATGATCATAGCAAAATACTAAAACTTAGAGACTATTAACCTATCTCTTACACCCTATATACAAATACTGTTTTGATGTTTGATAAAATTAAAGTTCAAACCCAAAACACCAAATTTAGGAAGATAATATGTCGATGTTTAATATCGTTCGTAAAGAGTTTCAATATGGTCAGCATACCGTTACTTTAGAAACAGGTCGTGTTGCACGTCAAGCCAATACCGTGGTGATCACCATGGGCGGTGTGACTGTACTTGTGGCAGTTGTGGCAGCAGCAAGTGCTAAAGCTGGTCAAGACTTTTTCCCATTAACGGTAAATTACCAAGAAAAACAATATGCTGCGGGTCGTATCCCAGGTGGTTATGGCAAGCGTGAAGGTCGTGCTTCTGAATCAGAAACTTTGATTTCTCGTTTGATTGACCGTCCAATCCGTCCATTATTCCCAGAAGGTTATTTCAACGAAATCCAAGTTACTGCGACTGTGGTGTCTTCTGACAAAACTATGGAAGCTGATATTGCAGCAATGTTAGGTACATCTGCGGCGTTAGCAATTGCAGGTACGCCTTTCCGTGGTCCAATCGGTGCGGCACGTGTGGGTTTAATCAACGGTGAATATGTACTTAACCCTAGTAATGAACAAATGCAACAATCAGCATTGGATCTTGTAGTTGCAGGTACAGAATCTGCGGTATTGATGGTTGAATCTGAAGCCAAAGAATTGTCAGAAGATCAAATGCTTGGTGCAGTATTGTTCGGTCATGACGAAATGCAAGTGGCTGTACAAGCGATCAATGAATTTGCTGCAGCAGTCGGTGCAAAAGCATCTGATTGGGTTGCACCAGCACATAATGAAGAATTGCGTGCCAATTTAAAAGCTGCTTTTGAAGAAAAAATCTCTCAAGCTTATACCATCGCAGTGAAACAAGACCGTTACGCGGCATTAGATGAATTGCATGCTCAAGCGGTTGCACAATTTGTACCTGAAAATGACGAAACAGGTATCGCTGACGAAGTTGAATTCTTATTTGAAGATTTGAAATATCGCACCGTTCGTGACAACATTTTGAGCGGTAAGCCACGTATTGATGGTCGTGATACCAAAACTGTACGTCAATTAGATGTGCAAGTAGGGGTGTTAGATCGTACACACGGTTCAGCATTGTTTACGCGTGGTGAAACACAAGCATTGGTGACTGCGACTTTGGGTAATACGCGTGATGCCTTGATGGTTGATACCTTGGCAGGCACAAAAACTGACAACTTTATGTTGCACTACAATTTCCCTGCGTATTCAGTTGGTGAAACTGGTCGTGAATCAGGTCCAAAACGTCGTGAAATCGGTCATGGTCGTTTGGCTCGTCGTGGCGTACAAGCAGTGTTGCCACCAGTAGATCGCTTCCCATATGTATTGCGTGTGGTATCGGATATTACTGAATCAAATGGTTCATCTTCAATGGCATCTGTGTGCGGTGCATCATTGGCATTGATGGACGCAGGCGTACCGTTGAAAGCCCCCGTTGCTGGTATTGCGATGGGCTTGGTCAAAGAAGGCGAACGTTTTGCGGTATTGTCTGACATCTTGGGTGATGAAGATCACTTGGGCGATATGGACTTTAAAGTAGCAGGTTCTGCAAACGGTATCACTGCTCTTCAAATGGACATCAAAATCGAAGGTATCACTGAAGAAATCATGGAAGTGGCATTAAACCAAGCGTATTCTGGTCGTATGCACATTTTGAATGAAATGAATAAAGTGATTTCTCGTGCACGTGAAGAAATTTCTGTACATGCACCGACTTTTGAAGTGATTCAAATCAACCCTGAAAAAATCCGTGACGTGATTGGTAAAGGCGGTGCGATGATCCGTTCAATCACTGAAGAAACGGGTGCTGCGATTGACATTGAAGATAACGGTACAGTGCGTGTATTCGGTGAGTCTAAACAATCTGCACGTGCAGCGATTGCCAAAATCCAAGCGGTAACGGCTGAAGTTGAACCAGGTAAAATCTATAATGGTAAAGTGGTACGTTTGGCTGAATTCGGTGCGTTCGTAAACATCTTACCGGGTACGGATGGTTTGGTACATATTTCACAGATCTCAAATGAGCGTGTGGCAAATGTATCGGATGTACTTTCAGAAGGTCAAATAGTTAACGTCCAAGTACAAGATGTCGATAACCGTGGTCGTATCAAATTGACCATGAAAGACATTCCACAAGGCTAATCTTTAACAACCAAGTTTTAAAAAATAAGCCTTAAAGAAGCCCCAAAGTCATCAGATTTTGGGGCTTTTATTTGGCTTAAGTTTTATGATATGAGTATTGGAACATTGTTCAGTATACAGTCCAAATATCAGCATCCGAATTTCATTTAAATTGAGGACAATGCTTAATCATTATTATCTATCACTACAACGGTTTTAGCGATTTTGTCATGAAAGCTCTGTTTTTGCTTGTCCCAAATAATCCAGAAGAAGCCTAAAAAGAGTGGTAATGTAGATAAAATATAAGCAAAGTAACGTAAAATTGCTTGCCCAAAGCTGATTTTATTACCTGTTTTAGCATCTAGCACTTTCAATTTTAATAAACGTTTACCTGGTGTTCCAGCCCATTTCATCCAAAGTATAACTGTGACAATCAAACCAAAGATATTGGAAAATAATTGTTGTTTCAATACTGCTGCTTGCAAAGCCTCAATATTTTCAACATTTTCTAATGGTGACAAGACACCCATCATCTGTAAAATAGAGCTTAAAATCGCAGTAACAATAGCTAAAATGATTGCATCAATAATCGTTGCCAATAGACGGCGACCAAATCCCGCAAACTCATAACGTGATGACATATCCACTTTCCTATACATTTATCATTATTGCGAAGTATAGCACGCCCTAAAAAATCAATGGAATAAAAAATAGCAAAGGTGATTTGCCTTTGCTATTTTTATCGATTCATCTTAGTGCGTTTTAAGAAAAATTATCGACCACTCGTCTGTTGCACGATAGCTTGAGCTAAAGCTTTACACTCATTCGCAAGACGTTGATTACCCAATTTTTTCTGTTGAGTTTTCATGTCTTGTTCGATTCTAGACCAAAGTTGATTAGATTCTTGTTGTGATTTACCGACTTTTTTAGCCGCTGTAAAAAACGCATTTTTGGCATCACCACATTCTTTAGGCAAAGTTGCAGCTTGAGCTTGGGTTGTTAACATTGCACCGAATAGCATTACTGCTAATAACATTTGTTTTTTCATGATTTTTTCCATCATCTGTGAAAGTGTTTGAAGTCTAACAGATAAAAGTGAATGTATTAAGTAATCTTTTGATGATAATTTGCAATTGATTCATTCAAGTTTGGCTGAAAATAACTTTTTTCAAACCATCATAAAATTTAGACAACAAAAAAAGCTTATCAATGATAAGCTTTCTATATGGTGGAGATAAGCGGGTTCGAACCGCTGACCCCTTACATGCCATGCAAGTGCTCTACCAACTGAGCTATATCCCCATGTGTGCAGTATAATAAAAGCTATACTACATACTGTCAATGATTGCGATTACTCTGCATTTTCATCAGTTGAATTTTTAGGCATTTTTAAGCTTTCGTTAAGCTTTTCCCATGCCTTTAATTCTTTCTTACTTGGTTCACCAACGATGCTTAATGCATGACGCAGACGAGCAAAAGTCAAGTCAGGACCAATCGTCACCATCGACTGCATTACAGGCGTTGAGCTGGTCGAACCTGCAATGGCAATAAAGAATGCAGGCATAAAGTCACGCAATTTAATGTCCATTTGTGTAGCCAAATCCATCAAAGTTTGGCTCACAGTGTCATTGTTCCAAGTAAATAAATTTTCCAATCGCCAAATCGCAAATTGCAAACTTTGGCGGACTTGTTCGCTAGACAGTTTTTTACTTTCAAATTGCTCAGCAGTAATCGTTGGCATGTGATTAAAATAAAACCCTGACCAGTTCACCGCTTCCGAAAGTAAGTTGATACGTGGTTGAATCGCTGCGGCAATGTCTTCCAATTTTTGGCGGTCGCCTTGCCAAGTCAAAATGGTGTTTAACAAATCGCTAGGTGTCATGGCTTTGATATATTGACCATTTAACCAGTGTAACTTTTCCACATCAAAAATTGGTCCACCGAGAGAAACACGTTGAATATCAAAATGTTCAATCATTTCTGCCAAACTGAATTTTTCACTTCCATCAGGCATAGACCAACCCATACGCCCTAAATAATTTAACAAGGCTTCAGGCAATACGCCGATGTCTTTATAATAATTAATAGACGTTGGATTTTTACGTTTTGATAATTTTGATTTGTCAGGGTTACGTAGTAATGGCATGTGGCACAATACTGGCATGTCCCAACCAAAATATTTATATAGTAATTGGTGCTTTGGTGCAGATGGAATCCATTCTTCACCACGGATCACATGGGTAATTTCCATCAAATGGTCATCGACTACATTAGCAAGATGATAAGTCGGTAAACCATCCGTTTTGAGCAGAATTTGCATATCCACTTGTGACCAAGGAATTTCCACTTCACCACGCAACATGTCGTTGAATTTACATACGCCGTCTTCAGGAATTTTCATACGGATAACGTGCGGTTCGCCTTTGGCTAGACGCTCTTCGACTTCTTGTTGTGATAGTAATAAACCACGTCCATCATATTTTGGGGTTTCGCCACGGGCTTGCTGTTCGGCACGCATTTGATCGAGTTCTTCTGCGGTCGCAAAGCAATAAAACGCATGACCTTTTTCGACCAATTCCAAAGCATATTGTTTATAAATACCCATACGCTCTGACTGACGATATGGTGCATGTTTACCGCCAATATCTGGACCTTCTGACCAATTTAAACCGAGCCAACGTAATGAATCCAAAATCATTTTTTCTGATTCAGGGGTAGAGCGGAGTTGGTCGGTGTCTTCAATACGTAGGATAAATTCACCGCCATGTTGTTTGGCAAAGCAAAGGTTAAATAGGGCAATATAAGCAGTACCAACGTGCGGAAAACCTGTTGGCGATGGTGCAATACGAGTACGAACAGTCATAACAATCGGCTTTTATTAAAATTAAAGCAGTATTATAGCATTATCGATTGTGATTGGACTAACTTTGCGAGTTGCATTTTATAAAAATAAAAAACCGATAGCTGTTTCCAAACAGTTATCGGTGTTGTATAGATATCAGAAATTAAGATTTTTTATGCACGTGGATTGTTTTACGACCATTGCCATTGTGTTGATTTTGATTTGCATGATTTAGATTGTTGGCCGTGGTGAGATTGGCTTGTAGGTTGCTTTGAAATTGACTCAATAAATCTTGTGTACGGTCTTGTTTAGACGTTTGACTATGATGATCATTTTGGTTTTTAACATGGTTCGATCGAGTAGAGCTTACTTCTGCTGACTTTGCCTGTTGCTGTGGTGTCCCAGTTTTGCTTTTGTCTTCTACAGTTGCTTGAGTCAATGTCGGAGCTGTTTTTTCTACACTATTGGGAGTTGATGTCGTGGCTGTAGCGGTAACTTGAGTTTCTACTTGTGCGGTTTGTTGCGTTGAATTTTGATGTATGGTCTTTTGCTGTGTATGGTTTTGCGTAGCGTGCTGTGTCGTGGTATCTGCTACAGGTTTAACCTGCTGTTGCAATTGTTTTTGAATGGCTTGTAACTCTTGCTGCATCGCATTCTGTAGCTGTTGGCGAAGCTGTTTCATACTATTTTGCAACCAGTTATCGCATTCGGTTTCTAGTCGCTTGGAAATTTTTTCAGCTTGTTTGCTGTCCAATAATATAGAGTTATCCATAGTTGCATATTGACTTGTGGATAAATGATGATGTGCTGTGGTATCGAATTTACTGATCTTGTCGGCGATTGTCTGTAATTTCAATTGCTCTGCGTATGCTTGCAAGGCAACTAATTGCTGTTGTTGTTGTTGCTTTTCTTGCTCGCGAAGGTCTAATAACAATTGTTGTTCGGCCTGGCGTTGTGTCTGTAACTGTTGTTCAAGCTCGGCTTGGCGTTGTTGTAGGCGTTGTTGCATCTCAGCACGACGCTGATCCAAGATTTGCTGTTTTAGCTGTGCATAGGCATTTTTACGTTCGATATGATGCTGGCGTTGCAAATGTTGATCATTGGTCTGCCAAACCTCGAATACGGTATGTGGCTCAAGTAAATCGCAGACATGGCGTAGCTCACGCTCAAAGCAGGCACATACTGCTTCTGGTGCATCTAACCAACGTTGTTTAAAATTCTCACCTACATTTAATGCCATGTTATTTTACCGCCAAAAATTTATACTTATTTTGATTTTACAAAGTATTGCTTAAAAGCGGTAGTATTTTTAACAAATTTCTTAAAAATACTTTTATAATCGTAAGGCAAAATTGATTTAGATCAGTAAATACATTTAATGTGGAACGATATTTTAAAAAAAATTGGCAAAATGGATATTTCTATGAAATTTAAACTGTATCACCTTGGCAATTCACGTTCGCAGCGTATTATTTGGTTATTAGAAAGCCTAAAGCTTGATTATGAACTGATTTTTTGTGAAAGAAATCGCCAAGGACTTGCCCCTGAATGGCTGAAGACTATTCATCCATTGGGTAAAGTGCCGATTTTAGTGATTGAAGAAAATCAGCATAACGAAAAAATCGTTTTGGCAGAAACATCCGCAATTTTTGATTTTTTAGCGATAAAATTTGCCACACATGAATTATTTTCTAGTGAAAATTTCACCGCTCAACAATTGGCAAATCATTGTTATTTCAAAAAATTTGCCGATAGTTCATTGATGCCGAATTTAGCTTTGAAACAAATTTTTGCTCGAATCGTCAGTCATTCACCTTGGATTGCAAAATTGATTACAGGTAAAATAAAACACACATTTGATCAAAAATTTTTAAATCCATCGATTTTTGAACAGCTTGCCATGATTGATGATTTGTTAAAACAGCAAAAATTCTTGGTCAATGACAATTTAAAAGCGGTGGATATTTTAATGGAATTTATGCTTTCCGCCTTGGCGGTATCTATACCAAAATTTCAACCGTTTCAAAATATTCAACGTTATTTAAATGATTTGCACGATTTGCAGAGTTACCAACAAGCGGTTATAAAAGGACAATTTGACCAAGCAGAATTTGTACATTATTGGCAACAAGCGTGGTAGGTCAAACTGCTAAGATTTTAATTTTTAAAAAATTATAAACGATAAACCTGTGGCTCAACGTTAGTTTGTCGATAATGTTTATAACGCTCACGTCCGATGATTTTAGCTGGCTCGTCATTGGCGACAATTTCAATTAAATGCAAATCAGATTGGGATAGAGCATTGAATTGAAAAATATTTTCGGTCAAGTTGATACACACATCAAAGCCAAGCTGTGGCTTTTGCATGGAAATACAAATCGGGGCTTCAAATTGGTCGATGCCATGGGCAATAAAACGTGTAGCATCATCATCTTGCCACAATAAATCATCAAGCTGTTGCATGGTCGCATCATCATCGCAATATAGCCAAATTTTATGCTTAAGATAAATTTGCTTGCACAAACGTACCGCAATCTGTATCGGTGATTGTGGTTTTTTTTCGATGAGATAAAAACTAATTTTAGCCATAATCATTTATTCAAATTATCAAATAAAACAACACCAACACAAGGTTGGCGTTGCTATTTTTAAAAACATCAAGATAAGCGATTATGCTTTTTTGGCACGATTCGCCAAGAATTGCATTAACATCGGTACTGGACGACCTGTTGCACCTTTGGCATCACCCGATAGCCATGCAGAACCTGCAATATCCAAATGTGCCCAAGTATAATCTTTGGTAAAGCGTTTTAAGAAACACGCTGCGGTAATTGCACCACCATAAGGGCCTGCGATATTTGCCATATCAGCAAAATTAGACTTCAAACCATCTTGATAATCTTCTGCCATCGGCATGTGCCATACACGGTCATGGCTTTGCTCACCGGCTTGGCGTAATTGGGCGGTCAATTGCTCATCATCACAGAACAAACCGCTATAGACTTTGCCTAATGCTACCACACATGCACCAGTCAATGTCGCAATGTCAATCACCAATTCAGGTTCAAAACGTTTGACATAAGTCAAGGTATCGCACAATACCAAACGCCCTTCAGCATCCGTATTTAGGATTTCAATAGTTTGCCCTGACATACTTTTTACCACATCACCTGGGCGAGTCGCATTACCTGATGGCATATTTTCAGCGGCAGCAATCGCACCGACTACATTGATTGGCAATTTTGCTTCACACAAAGCACGCATTACGCCCAATACCGACGCTGCACCACACATATCAAAACGCATTTCATCCATTGATGCGGCAGGCTTGATCGAAATACCACCCGTATCAAAAGTAATACCTTTACCGACCAAGACTACAGGTTTTTGCTCACCAGCAGCTTTATATTCTAAGGTAATTACACGACCTTCATTGACTGAACCTTGTGCCACTGCCAAAAATGCATTCATACCAAGGGCTTGAATTTGCTTGGTTTCTAGTACAGTGACTTTGAGTAGCTCAGGATATTGTTTGCCTAATTCAATGGCTTGCTCTGCCAAATAAGCAGGGATGCAGACATTACCAGGGCGATTGCCTAAGTCACGGGCAAAACTTTGTCCTTGATGTAACGCTTTGCAATAATCCAAATCATTTTGCGTTAATGCTTTGGCATTGACAAAATCGACATGATTGAGAACCGCTTTAGATTTTTCAGATTTATTTTCATCAAATACATAATTGGCTTGGCTGATGGCTTGTACCAATAACGGCTGTAATTTTTCTGCTAAATTAGCACAATCTACGCTGATCGCTTCGTGCTTATTTTGGCTATTTTTAACAATTGTCGTAGCTAATTTTTGCGTCTTTGTTGCATCCAATTTTTCGCTATCGCCTAAGCCAAGCAAATAAACGATATGACCTTGACTATTTACGCCTGTTAGAACTTCATTAAAATCAGCTTTAAAAGCATAAGCGTCAATCAAAGTAGCAAGCGGTGCGAAGTCGGCTTGACTTTTTAAATGATCGAGCTGTTGTGAAGTAATAAGCATCCATGTTGGCTGTTTTGTATCGTGTTGATGAAGATGAAATTGCATAATCTTTCCTATTTGATGTGCTGATTGATATGTTGGGGAATATACTATCCCAGTGTTGTATTAGAGCATATTTAGATGCGTTTGAACGTTGAATTTCTGTATCGTTCAAGGCTCATCATCGGCATCCAATTCACTAATAATCGGAATGCTGTCCAAGTCCACGCCTTGCAACAAATCTTGGGCTTGTTGTTCTAAAATATTAACATTATTTCCTTGTCCATCGGCAGGAATAGTGAAGCCCAAACGACTTGCCAATAACGCCGCCAATTCAGGTAAGCCTTGCTTGTCCATTGATGAAAACAATTGAATGGAAAAATTGATTTTCAATGCTTTAAGTTCTTTTTGCACTTCAAGTAAGACTTTGTTGGCAGGACCACGATTGAGTTTATCGGCTTTGGTCAATAAAATATGCACAAATAATTGACGAGAGTATGCCCATTGCAACATCATACGGTCAAAATGCTGTAAAGGATGGCGAATGTCCATCAATAGCACCAAACCTTGCAAAGATTGACGTTGGATTAAATAATTTTCCAATTCTTTTTGCCAAATTTTCTTCATGTCTTCAGGCACAGCCGCATAGCCATAACCTGGTAAATCCACCAAACGTTGATCAGGATTACCTAGACTAAAAAAGTTAATCATCTGCGTACGCCCAGGGGTTTTGGACGCTCGAGCAAGTTGTTTTTGATTGGTCAAAGCATTGATAGCACTGGATTTTCCTGCGTTAGAACGCCCTGCAAATGCCACTTCAAAGCCCGTATCTTCTACGCACAAATCTAACTTGGGTGCACTCATCAAAAATTCGGCTTGGCGTAACCAGTTCATCGCCTGTTGGCTATAAATATCATCGACTTTAGGCTTTTTTTCGTAGCTGATTTTTTGTTTTGGGGCAAGGCGTGCTTTGGTGTCTTTGGATTTGTGTTTAATACGCATAACTTTTGCTCAACATGACGTGATGATTGACAAGAATTATAACTGATTTATGCTGCAAAATATAACCATGTTTTTAACATAATGATTTCAAAGATAAAATCTTAGCAAACAAACAGGTTATATATTTAAGATTTCGATGGCGTGAGTGGATTGATGACTTTTACCTTTAACAAAAGCATCTTTCAAAGTGTATTGATTGAGGTGTTGATAAAACTGCTCTAGTGCTTGATCTAAAACACCTTTTAGTTGGCAATTAAATCTTAAGATGCACGCATGTGGATGCAAGCAATCGACGACTTTCTCATCATTTTCTAGTATGCGAATCATTTCACCCAAAGGCAAATCCAGTGTTTCCGCCGCAATGCTGATTCCGCCACCACGTCCACGCGTGCTGATGACCCAACCTTGCTTACTCATAAAGTGGGTAATTTTGACCAAGTGATTTTCTGACACTTGCAAAGCTTGTGCTGCTTGAGCAATGGTATTGAGCTGATCTTGGCTTTGCGTAAGATACATCAATAAACGAACAGCAAAATCGGTAAATTTGTTTAATTGCATAGTGAGAGAACAAAGCAAATTTGTTTGAACTATAAAGTATAGGTAAAAAAAATCGATTTGTATAGCGTTGATGGAGATATTTTGGATTTTTATTACTGAAAAATAATAATATATATTCGGCTTAAGAGTTAAAATTATTTATTTTTATATTTTAATTTCTAAAGTTAGGTGTAGATTAAAGATGTCATTTATATTGATTTGGATAGACCATACATTACAGTCATAATCAATAAAATCTTGTTGATATATTAGACCTCTTTCGAAAATGTAAATTTAGCGATTAACTTGCCAATTTATAAATCCTGCCACTAATTTCATTC
>NZ_JBHFHK010000028.1:0-27021 GCF_041928215.1 Hubeiibacter jixunmingi
TGAGAATGAAATTAGTGGCAGGATTTATAAATTGGCAAGTTAATCGCTAAATTTACATTTTCGAAAGAGGTCTATTAAGCTTTTTTGTATTTCAAAAACTAAAGAATAATTATCCCAACTTTTAGAAGAGCTAACAGGATAACCCAATTGACTAAGTGCTTGTAGGGTTTTATTATTCATTACTGGAAACTTATATCTATCAACTCTGTTTAAATATATAGTTGCTATTCCAATACCAAAATAAGGGTAATTTTTAATATCCTCAAACCATTCTTTAAGGGAAAAATTTTCATTAAAAGGTAGTAAAATAAACTCTCTAAAGCTTTTTAAGTTGCTTTTTAAATTTTTTTTAAAAAGATTCTTGGTGCGTTCTCCTCCTGATTGAAGTTTTCCACCTACAGCAACAAAATCGTAAAAAAATTTTAAAAAATCATCATCACTAAGTGATTTCAGATAATTTTTTGTTATGACACCATCATAGATATCCATATTTTCTCGATGAACATCTGTTTGCCACCATATTTCAAATCTTTCTATCAATTTATTAATAAATAAATTTGTTCCCATCTCTGTTGTACCTCATAATAATTTATAAATAATGAGCTAGCACATCGCCAACTCATTATTAAACTAGATAATAAAGCTAATCAAATTAACGCTCACTCATCGGCACAAATGCTTGATCATCTGGACCAGTATAGTTAGCAGATGGGCGGATAATCTTGCCGTCAGCACGTTGTTCAAGGACATGAGCCGACCAACCTGTAGTACGGGCAATCACGAACAATGGAGTAAACATCGCTGTTGGTACGCCCAATTTTTGATAAGACACCGCAGAGAACCAATCAAGATTCGGGAACATTTTTTTCTCATCCCACATGAGGGTTTCAAGACGTTCGGCAATATCAAACAAACGCATATCACCCGTTTCCGCAGACAAGTCTTTTGCCACTTGCTTAATCACCACGTTACGCGGATCTGACACGGTATAAACTGGATGACCAAAACCAATCACGATTTCTTTACGTGCTATACGCTCACGGATATCGGCTTCCGCTTCATCAGCATTGCGATAGCGTTTTTGAATATCATAGGCGACTTCGTTTGCACCACCGTGTTTAGGGCCTTTTAATGCACCAATCGCACCTGTAATACAAGAATAAATATCCGAACCTGTACCCGCAATCACACGGCTAGTAAAGGTCGATGCGTTAAATTCATGCTCAGCATACAAAATCAATGACACATGCATGGCTTTGACATGGCTTTCGTTTGGGCGTTTGCCGTGCAACAAATGCAAGAAATGACCACCGATACTGTCCTCTTCGCTTTCCACTTCAATACGTTTGCCATTGTGTGAAAATTGATACCAATACAACAACATTGAACCAAAGCTCGCCATCAATTTATCAGCAATATCGCGTGCTTCACTGGTTGGTTGGCTTTCACGCTCTGGGTGTACACAGCCCATCATTGACGCACCTGTACGCAATACGTCCATCGGGTGCGTATGTGCGGGCAAGCTTTCTAGGACTTGAATCACACGGATTGGCAAGCCACGCAATGATTTTAATTTTTGTTTATAAGCCGCCAATTCAAACTTGTTTGGCAAATGACCATGAATCAGCAAATGGGCGACTTCTTCAAATTCGCAATGTTTTGCCAAATCCAAAATATCAAAGCCACGATAGCTCAAATCGTTACCACTACGTCCTACGGTACATAGTGCAGTATTGCCTGCCACTTGTCCGCTTAACGCAACTGATTTTTTTGGCTTAAAAGTTGAGGTAGTTTCGCTCATAACAGTATTCCTTTCATCCTGATGGGTAACATTGCTTTAGCCTTGCTGTTCACTTTTGGATTTTTATAGATAAAATCCGTTTCTAGTCGCCACAACAAGCTATAAAGCTCAAATCTTTAATCACAATAGCTAAAGATTTATTTTTACTGTAACACTATTCGATACAATCACTAGTCAACCTTAGTCTGATATATGTTTTTTGGCTCAATGTGTATCGAACTCTACAAAGGGTAAATCCTTCAATTGAAAATTTAAAAACCATTTAAAAGATTGGTCGTATTAAATCATCTTGCTTAGCACGACCTAGACTCTTTCAATTTTCATTTTTTCAATTTTCATTTTTTCAATTTTAATTTTTTCAATTATTTATCACGATTAAATAACGCATCTAAATGCTGTTCAAAAGCATGATAATTGATACGCTCATATAGCTCTTGGCGAGTTTGCATGATATCGACCACATTCTTTTGCGTACCGTCACGACGTAATGCAGTATAGACATTTTCAGCTGCTTTGTTCATAGCACGGAAAGCGGATAACGGATATAACACTAGGCTGACATCGACACTGGCAAGCTCTTCAGTGGTATAAAGCGGTGTAGAACCAAACTCGGTAATATTCGCCAAAATCGGTGCTTTGGTCGTATCTGCGAATTGTTTATACATCGCTAATTCAGTAATCGCTTCAGGGAACAACATATCCGCACCTGCTTCGATATACGCCCCTGCACGGTCGATTGCAGCTTGTAAGCCATCTACCGCAAGTGCATCGGTACGTGCCATAATCACAAATTTATCATCGGCACGCGCATCAACAGCGGCTTTGATACGGTCAACCATTTCTTGTTGTGATACGATGGCTTTATTCGGGCGATGACCGCAACGCTTGGCACCGACTTGGTCTTCAATGTGCATGGCTGCTGCACCAAATTTAATCAAAGATTTAGTGGTACGGGCGATATTAAACGCTGACGCACCAAATCCTGTATCAGCATCCACCAATAATGGCAAATCGCAGACATCGGTAATACGACGCACATCAGTCAAGACATCATCAAGGTTGCTAATACCCAAATCAGGCAAGCCGAGCGACCCTGCCGCTACACCGCCACCCGATAAATAAATCGCTTGAAAGCCTGCACGTTTTGCCAACAATGCGTGATTGGCATTGATGGTACCGACCACTTGTAATGGTTTTTCGTTTGCGACGGCATCACGGAATTTTTGTCCTGCACTGCTCATACTTGGCTCCTTGTTTGGAAAAAGTTAATGTTTATCTTGTGAAACATGCGGTAAATGCTGTTGAATATTACGACACGACGCCATAATGTGACGTTGCATCAATATTTCCGCCAAAGCCCCATCACCCTCGGCAATGGCTGCCAAAATCTGTTGATGTTCAAATAACGCTCTTGGCGGACGATGTGGCGTATTGGAAAACTGGATACGATACATACGGATAATATGATACAGCTCATCGCACAGCATCTGTTTTAGCATCGCATTGCCACTGTGATGAATAATACAATAATGAAAATCATCATCTTTTTCTTGCAGATAATAACCTTTACCTGCTTGAAATTTTTCATCTTGGGCGTGTAATGCCAATATGGCTTGTAATTGGGCAATCATTTCTGGCGTACGCTTTTCAGCGGTCAAACGACATGCCAAACCTTCCAAATTGGCACGAATTTGATATAACTCAATCAATTGTTGCTCAGATAATGACACCACACGCGTCCCGACGTGGGCGGTCCGTTGTAACAATTTTTGTGCTTCCAGCCGATGAATCGCCTCACGCAAAGGACCACGGCTGATACCATAGGTTTTGGCAAGTTCGGCTTCCAAAATTTTGCTGCCCGCAGGTAAATCTCCATACACAATCGCCGTCTGAATTTGACGGTAGGCTTGTTCTGCTAAGGTGAGTAATTTTGCGTCTTGTGCCATATTCATACGTACAGATACTCAAATAATTCGTTTAAGATAAATTTTGAAAATTAAAAATATCTTATTGTTGACAATCTAGCACGCCAATGAAAATTATCAAGTCCTTTTAGCAAAATATTAGACTAATTGTTAACAATGATTTGTTGTTTCTTATAATTTGTTATTTAACGTGAGTTCGGGATAAGTTTAAATATAAGTATTTGATTTTATGTGAAACTTTTAATTCGGATGTAGGGTGCGTCTGACGCACCTTTCAGAAAACGGCATTGGAATGGTGCGTGTTACGCACCCTACTTCTTTAAAATCATATAATTACAACAAAAACATACCTTTTAAAACCGAACTCACGTTATTTACTATGATGATAAAAATAGAAGCCGTACAAGAAAAAGGTGAACGTCCTTGCCCACCTTACAGCCTTTAAAATCACAATGATTTTTTTGCTTTACTATGCCGTGCTTGCAAGACATTCATCACATCATCAAGCGATAAATCATTGGCTTGCAACAACACAGTCAAATGATAAAGCAAATCGGCAGATTCATTCAGCAACTCTTCTTTATCACCTGCCACCGCAGCAAGGGCAGTTTCTACCCCTTCTTCACCGACTTTTTGTGCGATACGTTTGATGCCAGATTGATACAGGCTATGCGTATAAGATGTGCCTGTGCTGTCATTTTTACGCTCGGCAATCACATTTTCAAGCTCACCCAAAAATGCCAAACGGTGTGCCATATTCGGATATTCACCAAAACAGCTATACGCCCCTGTATGGCACGTCACGCCATCAGGTTTCGCCATGATCAGCAAACTGTCATGATCACAATCCAAATAACAATCGACAATATTGAGAAAATGATTTGATGTTTCGCCTTTTGTCCACAGTCTGCCTTTGGTACGCGAGAAAAAGGTCACTTTGCCTGTGTCTAGGCTGTGTGCCAGTGCCTCTGCATTCATATAGCCTTGCATCAATACCGCACGGCTATCGCTATCTTGGATAATCGCAGGCAATAGGCCATCGACTTTTTGCCAATCGATACTGTTTACATCTAAATTAAATTTTTGCATGATTTTTCCTAAAAATTTATTTAACTAAGCTAGCATCCCTTTCTCTAATCCCATACTAAATATATGGAAAATTCCCCTCCTTTGGGAGGGGTTAGGGGAGGGAAAAGAACAACATTAAATCGGACGAATAATAAAACCTTGATTTTGCAAATAATTTTTCAAATCACTGATCGCAATCAATTCATCATGAAATACACTGGCTGCCAATGCCCCATCCGCCCCAACATCAAATGCCTCGGCAAAATGTGACATCAATCCTGCACCACCCGACGCAATCAAAGGCACATGACACAAAGCACGTGCTTTTGCCAATTGCCCCAAATCATAGCCATTTTTTACGCCATCTTGATTCATCATATTGAGTACAATTTCACCTGCACCACGTTTTTGTACTTCTAACAACCAATCCGCTAATTGCCATTCGGTTTTGCGTGTGCGTGTTTCATCGCCTGTATATTGATTGACCCAATAAGTATCACTGGTTTCATCATGCCAGCTGTCAATACCCACTACAATGGCTTGTACGCCAAAACGCTCGGCAAGTTGGTTGATTAAATCAGAATTGGCAAGGGCTGGGGAATTGACGGAAATTTTGTCCGCACCATAGGCAAAAATTTCTTCCGCTTGGGCAATACTACGAATACCGCCTGCCACACAAAAGGGAATATCTATCACGCTTGCGACTTTGGCGACCCAGCTTTTGTCCACCACACGTCCATCGCTCGATGCACTAATATCATAAAATACCAGTTCATCCGCACCCGATTTGGCATAATGTTCAGCAAGTTTGATAATGTCACCGACCACACGATGTCCACGAAATTGCACCCCTTTGACCACTTGCCCATCTTTGACATCAAGGCAAGGAATAATACGTTTGGCTAACATGACAATGCCTCCGCAATGGTAACTTTCCCCTCTAATAAAGCACGCCCAACAATAATGCCTGCCACACCTGTTGCCTTAATCGCCTCAATATCGGCAAGATTGCCAATACCGCCCGATGATTGAATCGCAAGCTGTGGATAGGTTTGCACTAACTCTTTGTAAAGATTGACATTTGAGCCTTGTAATGTGCCGTCACAGAAGATGTCGGTACACAGGACGTGTTTTAGCCCCACACTTTGATAATCTTCAATTAAGCTATGCAAAGTAATACCGCTGTCTTCTTGCCAACCATGAATCGCCACATAAGGCACACCATTTTTAATTTGCACATCCAATGCCAAGACCAATTTTTCTGCACCAAATTGCTTAAACCATTCTTTGACCATAGTTGGATTTTTCACCGCTTGTGAGCCAATCACCACACGATTTGCCCCGATGTCTAATAAACTTTTGACATCATCAATACTGCGTACACCACCGCCGACTTGGATTGGACAATTCACCTTGGCAATAATCTCGCCAATCACCGCAATCTGACGTGCATTCGGGTCTTTTGCTCCAGTCAAATCCACCAAGTGCAATTGGCTTGCTCCTGCTCTAGCATAGGTTTGTAACTGGCTGATGGGATCGTATTGATATTCCGTGCTTTGCTGATAATCGCCTTGATAAAGTCGCACAACTTTACCATCAATCAAATCAATCGCAGGAATCACCACACTGTTTTTACTTGTACTGTTTGTGATTGAATTGTTCATTAGACTTTCTCCAAAAAGTTTTGTAAAAGTTTTGCTCCAACTGCACCTGATTTTTCAGGGTGAAATTGCATGCCATAAAAATGATTTTTGCCAATCACCGCTGAAAAGGCTTGCCCATATTCACTTTTTGCCAAGGTATAATCGCTCACTGGCATGGCATAACTATGTACAAAATACACCCAAGCCCCATTATCAATCCCATCAAATAATGGATGTGCCTTGTCAAAATAAATTTGATTCCAGCCCATGTGTGGTAAAGGCAAATCGCCACTTTGTAGCTTATCGCTTGTCATGGGAATTACACCCAAGGTCGCCACATCGCCCTCACTCGACCGCTCACCAAGCATTTGCATACCTAGACAAATACCCAAAGTCGGTTGCTGTGCGTTTTGAATCACCTCAATCAAACCACGCTCCGCCAGTGCTTGCATAGCAAAATGTGCTGTGCCTACCCCCGGTACAATCAGCTTATCTGCATTGGCAATCACATCAGCATCTTGGCTAATCACTGGCGTTACGCCCAAACGTTCAATAGCAAAACGTACGCTTGCCAAATTGGCACAGCCTGTATCCACAATCACCATCATGCCAATACCCCTTTACTACTTGGCAAACGATTATCTTTGATTTCAATCGCTTGACGTAAGGTTCGCCCAAATACTTTAAATAAAGCCTCGACTTTGTGATGGGTATTTTTGCCTTTGACCGATAAATGCAAAGTCGCCCCCAAATTGTACGCCAATGAATAGAAGAAATGCTCAACCATTTCGGTACTCATATCGCCCAATTTGTCACGTTTGAATTTACCTTTAAATTTAAGATAAGGACGCCCCGACAAATCCATAGTACAGCTTGCCTTACATTCATCCATCGGCAACACAAAACCAAAACGAGCCACACCACGTTTATCGCCCAAAGCGGTACGCAATGCCTCACCCAAGGCAATCGCCACATCTTCCACGCTGTGATGCTCATCAATGTGTAAATCGCCTTGGCAAGACACGTTCATACGAAAACCGCCATGCGTCGCAATCTGGTCAAGCATATGGTCAAAAAAGCCTACACCCGTATGGATTTGATTGATGCCTGCTTCATCAAGCCATACTTCAACCACAATATCGGTTTCTTTGGTGGTGCGTGTAACACAAGCATGACGTGGCATGTTATTTTTGCGTGGCTTGGCTTGAATGCTTGCCAATAATTTTTCACCAAGCAATTGCCAATCAAGTTTTTCTGAGTCATAACGTAAACCTGTAATACCAAGATTTTGTGCCAATTGCATATCGGTTTCACGGTCGCCAATCACATAGCTATTGTTTAGGTCAAAACGCTGTTCGGCAATTTCATCGGCAAGCAGTGCCGTTTTCGGTTTACGGCAAGTGCAATTGTCACTTGGCTTGTGCGGGCAAATCAAAACTTTATCAAAGACAATACCTTGGCTCTCAAATACCGCCATCATAAAATCATGGGGAATTTGAAAATCCTGTAATGGAAAGCTCTCTGTACCTAGTCCATCTTGATTGGTCACCATCACCAAACGATAAAACTTTTGTAAATCAAGCAAGGTCGGAATGACATTTTTTTCAAAAACCAATTTTTCTAAGCTATCGACTTGAAAATCAATTTTTGGCTCGGTAATCAGCGTGCCATCACGGTCAATAAAAAGCGTTGGGGTCATGATTTTTTCCTTGTAAATCGTGTTCTTAAATCACTCCTAATCCCTCCCCTAACCCCTCCCTTAGGGAGGGGGAACTCCCTCCACCTATGGGGGAGGGTCGGGGTGGGGGTAAGAAATGAAAATAGGTAAATAAATATGTTCGCTTACTTACAATAAAACCGTTCGTAATTGATTCAGTAAAGCATCATTTTCGCTGACGCTACCCACCGTAATCCGAATGCAATTTTCGAGCATCGGATTATGATGTTGATGACGTAAAATAATGCCTGCTTGCCACAATTGCTCAAAGACTTTTGGGCTATCGTTAAAACGCACCAACAGATAATTAGTTTCACTATCAAATACTTGCTCTACGCTAGGCAATGTTTTCAGTTCGCTTGCTAAACGCTGCTTTTCTGCCAAAGTTTGTAGCACCGCTTGTTGCATTTTGGCAATGCCTGATGGACTTAAAGCTTGTTCAGCCAACACCACCACAGGCACAGCAATAGGATATGGAGCAATGACTTTGCTTAACAATTCAATCACTTGAGAATTTGCCAACACAAAACCACAACGCAACCCTGCCAAACCAAACGCTTTGGATAGCGTGCGAATAATGGCTAGATGCGGATATTCAGCCAATTGACTTACATAACTTTTTTGGGCATATTCAATATAGGCTTCATCCAACACCACCATGGCACGCCCTGCACACAGCTCAAATAAAGCCGTCAGTTCACGTTCAGGCAACACATTGCCCGTTGGATTATTCGGGCTACAGACAAAAACCACCTTGACCGCTTGTGTATCCATTGCTTTAGCAATACCGTCCAAATCCAAACCAAAACTTGGGGTTTGCATCACTTCAATCACGCCCACGCCTGCGGTTTTGGCACTAATTGCATACATACCATAAGTTGGTGGACAAATCACAATACTGTCGGTCGGTTCACAAAAGGTGCGAATCACCAATTCAATGCCTTCATCACCGCCTCGTGTCGCCAAGACTTGCGTTGGATTTAGCCCTGCATAATCAGCATAACGGGCGATTAACTTGCTAGGCTGTGGCTCAGGATAGCGATTAAACTTGGCATCGCCTAGGCTTAACTCATCACATGGCGTTTGCGGTGCTTCGTTGGCATTGAGCCATACTGTGCCTGTACCACCAATTTTACGGGCGGATTGATAGGCTGTGAGTTCTTGCACTGTCAAGCGGGCTAGGCTGTTTATATCATTTAATTTATTCATGATGTTTATCCTTTTAGACTCTCCATACGCAAGGTTACGGCAAGTTTGTGGGCATCCAACTGCTCTGCCTGAGCCATACATGCCACACTTGGGGCAAGGCTTGCAAAGCCATCGCTAGTTAATTCTTGTACCGTCATACGTTTATAAAAATCCGCCAAACCTAAGCTCGAATGCGTGCGGGCATAGCCATAGGTCGGCAATACATGATTGGTACCGCTGGCATAATCGCCCATACTTTCAGGTGAGTACGCCCCCAAAAATACCGACCCTGCATGACGAATATCATTTAAATATTGACGTGGATTTTGCGTATTGATAATCAAATGTTCTGGGGCATAGGCATTGCTGATGGCAATACAACTGGCAATATCTTCAGCGATAATAATATGACTATGGTTAAGCGATTGCTTGATGGTGTCGAAACGTGGCAATTGCTCACCCAACTGCACCGCACGCAAGGCGACTTGTTCGGCAAGTGCTTTTGATGATGTCACCAATACCGCTTGACTGTCCGCACCGTGTTCCGCTTGCGAGAGTAAATCACTCGCCACAAAATCCGCATCGGCAAATTCGTCGCTAATCACCAACACTTCTGACGGTCCAGCTGGCATATCAATCGCTGTTCCTGTCATACTAACTTGGCGTTTGGCTTCGGTGACATAGCTATTACCTGGTCCAAAAATTTTATCGACTTGTGGAATGGTGTCCGTACCGTATGCCATGGCAAAGACCGCCCCTGCTCCACCTACGCTGTAGATGTCATCAATACCGCATAATTCAGCAGTATATAAAATCTCATCACAAATCGGTGCCGGCGAACATAAAACCACCTTATCACAGCCAGCGATTTTGGCAGGAGTACCGAGCATCAACACGGTTGAAAATAACGGGGCAGAACCACCAGGGATATACAAACCTACACGCTCAAGCGGTCGGCTCAGCACTTGACAGCGAATACCAGCTTGGGTTTCTACATCCACATCAACAGGCTTTTGGGCTTGGTGCAAGGCAAAAATATTGGCATAGGCTTGCTTGATGGCTTGTTTTAATTCATCAGGCAAATGATTTTTGGCTTGTGTAATCGCATCTTGGCTCACCTTTAAATGATCAAGACTTACGCCATCAAATTGCTTGGCATAGTCCAATAATGCATTATCGCCATTTGCCAATACATTTTGGCGAATGCTATTCACTCGTTCAGTAATGCTCTCACCAATCATTTGTGCAGGACGTTGTAATAACTGATTTCGTTGTTCAGCATTTAAGCTATTCCAATCATAAATACGCATCTTTTTTCTCCAGTATTTTTTCAAAATAAGCCCAAATTAAGCCAACATTTTTTCAATCGGCAATACCAAAATCGAGCTTGCCCCGACTTCTTTTAACGCCTCCATGGTTTCCCAAAACAGCGTTTCTTGGCTGACCACATGCATGGCGACTTTGGATTCATCACCTGCTAACGGTAAAATGGTTGGATTTTCCGCCCCTGGTAATAATGCTTTGATCGCTTCTAACTTGTCTTTTGGTGCGTGTAACATGATGTATTTACTTTCATTGGCTTGGCAAATGCCATTGATGCGAGTCATTAAGCGGTTAATTAAGGCTTGTTTTTCATCGCTGATCTCGCCTAGACGTTGGGTTAAACAGGCTTTGGAATGGTAAATCACCTCAATTTCTTTTAAGCCATTGGCTTCTAATGTTGCCCCTGATGACACCAAATCACAAATCGCATCGGCAATGCCTGCGGTCGGTGCGACTTCTACCGAGCCGGTTAGCAAACAATTTTTATAACTGATGCCTTGTTCTGCCATAAAACGTGATAATAATTGCGGATAAGACGTGGCAATGCGTTTGCCTTGAAGGCTTTGTAAGCCGTTATAAGGTAAATCTTTGGGAATAGCCAAGGACAAACGACACTCGCCAAAATCTAATGATTTCAAATAGTTGTACTGCGCTGTACCTTGGCGTTCTAATGCCAATTCTTCTAACACATTTTCACCGACAAAGCCCAAATCCACCACACCATCAAAAATCAACCCTGGAATATCATCATCACGTACTCGCAAGATTTCAATCGGTAGATTTTTGGCATATGCCATCAGATTTTGTTCACTCCAATGTACTTTGATACCACAGCTTTTAAGCAGTGCTTGACACTCTTTGCTGAGTCTGCCTGATTTTTGAATTGCGATTTTAAGACGGTCGGTCATGTGATACTCCTAGAAAAATAGCCCATAAAAAAACTCCCGAAAATTCTTTCGAGAGTTGATATGGTCTATCTGTACTAGCTATCATCTGCTCGAAAGATTTCTTTCAAGCATAGCCACACGCCTGAAAGGTCAGGTGTGATGGTGATGATGACGACAGAAGAATAAATTCATGGTTATTAATACGGCTAAAATAGATAACTGTCTTTAATCTAACCAAAATCGGTGAGCATTGCAAGCGTTTCTTTGTAAATTTTACAATTTTAATGGCTTTAAATTCTGAGTGCAAATTCGCATAAAAATCGCCCAAATTGGCACTTATTACAGCTTAACTTATGTCAATCTTGATCATGCTCAGGCGTGTTGTTAGACGCACTATCTTGGCTCGCGATTTTATAATCTTCATTCGCCCATGCACCCAAGTCAATCAAGCGACAACGCTCAGAGCAAAATGGGCGATAAGGATTGTCCTGCCATGTGGTTAGTTTTTGGCAACGTGGGCAATTCAGTTCAGTAACCATATCAAGTTCTCGCTTTTTCATTTTCAATACATGAATATTTTAACTATTTTTGAAATTGGTTTTGATTAATTTTTTGTGAAATACACTTTTTCTTATACCATCAAAGACTGAGCAACATCTTTTTTTGACACATAACACGTTTAACTTACTCCAAAAAACCTTTTGATCAATTTTATTGAATTGATTGCTGGTCAGTAACATAAGCTTTTGCTTATCAATTTAAAAAATACTTTAACGCACCATCATCAAACTATTTAAAATTATTATGTTTTTCAAATTCTTAAATTTATTTTATTTTAACTGAGAGCAAATAAACTGATAAAACAAATAACAGGAATCTGTTATAATGACAAGGCATCGCTCAAGGGTTGAACGGTGTTTTTCACTTCATTGACGAGTATATATCATGTTTGATTTTGCCCATTCTCTGTCTGCATTACGAGATGCAATTACACAAGCCTACCGCATGGATGAATCGACAGCGGTCAAATCATTAGCACAACAAGCCACACTAGATGCACAACAACGACAACAAATTAGCGATTTAGCCAGACGTTTGGTCACGCAAGTCCGCCAAGACCGTAGCAAAGCATCTGGCGTGGATGCCTTGATGCACGAATTTTCCTTGTCTAGTGAAGAAGGCGTGGCGTTGATGTGCTTAGCCGAAGCCCTATTGCGTATCCCTGACAACGCCACACGCGACAAGTTAATTAAAGACAAATTGGCAGATGGCGATTGGCAAAGTCATATCGGACATAGCCCATCCATGTTTGTCAATGCTGCCGCTTGGGGTTTGCTGATTACGGGAAAACTCTCTACACCAACCCAAGAAAAATCACTGGGTGCGGCATTGACCCGAGTGTTACAAAAAGGCGGTGAGCCATTTATCCGTAGCGGTGTCAATTATGCCATGAAAATGCTTGGCAAACAGTTTGTGACAGGACAAACCATCGAAGAAGCCTTGAACAATGGTAAGGCTCGTGAGCAGCTTGGCTATCGTTTTTCTTTTGATATGCTTGGCGAAGCGGCGATGACCCAAGCTGATGCCGATCGCTATTATCAAGACTATATCAGTGCCATTCATGCCATTGGCAAAGACAATACGCAACAAGGGAAAAGCCGTGGTGTCTATGATGGCAATGGGATTTCGGTAAAACTTTCTGCCATTCACCCACGCTATGCACGCACCCAACATCAACGTGTCATGGATCAATTATTGCCACGTTTAAAACAATTATTTTTATTGGCAAAACAATATGATATTGGACTCAATATCGATGCCGAAGAAGCCAACCGTTTGGAATTGTCTTTGGATTTGATGGAACAATTGGTCGGTGATGCCGATCTCAAAGGTTTTCAGGGTATCGGTTTTGTGGTGCAAGCCTATCAAAAGCGTTGCCCATATGTGATTGATTATTTGATTGATTTGGCACGTCGTCACGGTCAGCGCTTGATGATTCGTTTGGTCAAAGGGGCTTATTGGGACAGTGAAATCAAATGGGCACAAGTTGATGGCATGGACGGCTACCCTGTCTATACCCGTAAAGTGCATACCGATATTGCTTATTTGGCGTGTGCGAAAAAATTATTAACCGCACAAGATGCGATTTTCCCACAATTTGCATCGCATAATGCTTATACTTTGGCTGCGATTTATGAATTGGCAGGCGGTGTGGCGAGTGAAAAAAACTATGAATTTCAATGCTTACACGGCATGGGAGAAACGCTGTACGACCAAGTGGTTGGTGAAGAAAATCTTGGTCGCCGAGTGCGTATTTATGCCCCAGTCGGTACGCACAAGACTTTGCTAGCATATTTGGTGCGTCGTTTATTGGAAAATGGGGCAAATTCGTCCTTTGTGAATCGTATTGTGGATGACAATGTCAGTATTGATGAATTGGTACAATGTCCATTGGATGAATTGGCACGCACGCAAGGTGAAATGAATGGTTTAACGCCAGCACCACGTTTTATGTATGCCAATCAAGGCAAAGACGCTCGCCTGAATTCTTTTGGTTTAGACTTGAGTAATGAGCATTTATTACAACAATTACAACAAGAAATGAATGACTGCTTGGTGTTGAATTTTGATGTGCAATCGATTTTAGCCCCTGAAATCGAAGCCAAAAATAGCAAAAAACAAGCCGTAGTCAATCCTGCCAATCCAAATGACATCGTCGGTATGGTGAATTTTGCTAGTGTAGAAGATGCACAACAAGCGGTAACGGTGGCGGTAAATTATCAGCCTGTTTGGGCAAATGTTAGCGTGACACAACGTGCCGATTATTTGCGTGCCTTTGCTGATGTGATGGAACAACGCATGGCATTATTGATGATGGTTGCCATCCGTGAAGCGGGTAAAACCATGCAAAATGCCATTGCCGAAGTACGTGAAGCGGTGGATTTTTGTCGTTATTATGCGGTGCAAGCAGAACAGATTCATCCACAGCCATTGGGTGCAGTGGTGGCAATCAGCCCTTGGAATTTCCCATTGGCGATTTTTGTTGGTGAAGTGGTATCAGCTTTGGTGGCAGGCAATACCGTGTTGGCAAAACCTGCGGAACAAACCAGTTTGATGGCACACTTGGCAGTAGAATGGTTGCATGAAGTCGGTGTACCACGTCAAGCCTTGCAATTGGTATTGGGTGCAGGTGATATTGGTGCGGCATTAACCCAAGACCCACGCATTCAAGGGGTGATTTTTACAGGTTCAACCGATGTGGCAAAACGCATCAACCAAACCTTGAGCCAACGTTCAGATCAGCCTGTGTTGATTGCCGAAACAGGCGGTCAAAATGCCATGATTGTGGATAGTACCGCTTTGCCAGAGCAAGTCTGTGCCGATGTGTTGAATTCTGCCTTTGACTCGGCAGGACAACGTTGCTCGGCATTACGCGTTTTATGCTTGCAAGAAGATATTGCCGATCATATGTTAGAAATGTTACGTGGTGCGATGGATGAATTGGTGGTATCTGACCCAAGTCGTTTAAATACTGATATTGGTCCAGTGATTGATGCTGAAGCACAGCAAAACTTACTTGAACATATCAAGCATATGAAAAGTACTGCAAAATCTTTCCATGAAATCGAGCTTAAAGACGATTTGGACAGCAAGGCGACTTTTGTCAAACCGATTATGTTTGAACTTAATAATTTGGCAGAATTGAAAAAAGAAGTTTTCGGTCCAGTATTGCATGTGATGCGTTTTGCAGCAGGACAATTGGACAAGGTGATTGATGAAATCAATGGCAAAGGCTATGCCCTGACCCATGGCGTACATAGTCGTATTGATAGCACGATTGAGCATATCCAATCACGCATTCAAGCGGGCAATGTTTATATCAATCGTAATATTGTCGGTGCGGTAGTTGGTGTACAACCTTTTGGTGGACATGGTTTATCGGGTACAGGGCCAAAAGCAGGCGGACCATTTTATTTACAACGTTTAAGTAAAAATCCATTGTGGACAGTACCAACACCAAGTACGGTTGCACATCTTAATGTTGATGCTTTAATGAAAATTGAACAGGCATTAGCAAGTTTGCCGTTGTCTGACATTGAAATGGCAGATGTTAAATCAGCAATCGGTTTTGCTAAACAACATAGCTTACACGGTGCGAGCATAGAGTTAAAAGGTCCAACAGGGGAAATCAATACTTTGTCGTGGCATATGCCAAAGCACATTTATTTGCATTATGAAAATATCAATGATTGCAACATGGTCAATGTCGTAAAAGCCATGATCTATACATCAAGCAATCATGCGACCCTGTATGTATCAGAACAATTGCCATGCTTGAGCCATCTCAAAGCCTTAAAATCTCATTTCGATGCCACAAGCACTGAAAAAGCGTTAAATACTTGCGATAATATCATCACATTTAAACCTGCCAGCAGTGCCTTTAAAGCACAATTGGCAAATGTGGATGGTGCAATTCGTAAGCTAATATTGCTTGAGACCACTCAAAACAGCATGTGGAATATTTATCCGCTATATCATGAAGTCAGTACTAGTATCAATACCACCGCAGCAGGCGGTAATGCAAGTTTGATGGCAGAACAAGAGTTATAATTTCTCGTTGCTATAATCACGCTTTTATTGCGTGTTTTGAGTATCCAGTCAGTTGAATAACACACGTCAATTGGCTGGATATTTACTTTTCTAAAACATCACAAAATCTTTAAGATAAAGTCGTATTTTTTAGGTATAATCTTACGCATTATTTACTGACACGTGTCAAAATTATCGTTTAGGATAAAAGCAATGAAAAAACTTGCCATCACCAGTGCCATTATTGCGACTTTAGCACTTACTGCATGCGCCAAACCTGTTACTACTGTAGAAGCAGGTTCTTCTGTATTGAACATTCCAACTCAACAAGTCGATTCTTCAAAACAAATTTTGGATGATGTGAAGTTAATTCAAAGCGTTGGGATGAATCAACAAGATGTAGCCGTATCATTGCAACAACGTATGGAAGCTGCCATGCAAAAACAAGACAAAGCAGAAATGGCAAAACTTGCTGTTGAATTTAAAAGCTTTGTTACGAGTGCAAACCAAAAATTTAGTCAGTTAGATTTAAAAACTGAAGACGGTAAAGCTTTACGTGATGCGGTAATCAACAACAGTAATATCGGATTAGAAGTGAGCCAAGTTATTTTAAATAAAACTGAGGCAGAAGTTGATCCACAGCAAATGCAAGCCTTGCAGGAAAAAGCCATGGCAGCACAAGAAAAGTTGATGCAAATCAGCGAAACCATTCATGCTAAAGTACAAGGCGTACACCCATAATCATCAACATAGGAATTTTTCATGAGCGATATTCAACACATTTCTTTTGAAGACATCAAAGGACAACAGCATAGCTTAAACGACTATGCAGGTAAGGTTCGCCTAATCGTGAATGTGGCATCAAAATGCGGTTTGACTGGTCAATATGCTGGCTTAGAACAGCTTTATCGTGACAAGAAGGCACAAGGTTTAGAGATTTTAGCTTTTCCATGCAATGACTTTTTGACACAAGAACCAGGCACTGACGAAGAAATTCAACAGTTCTGTAATACCAATTATGATGTTACTTTTCCCGTATTTAAAAAAATCAGCATTGTTGGTGAACATAAACACCCACTTTATCAAGCACTGATTCAAGCACAACCTGAACGTATCGGCGAAGGTCCTTGGATGAAAGATTTGATTGAATATGGTTTAACACCAAATCAAGCACCTGAAGTATTATGGAATTTTGAAAAATTTTTGCTTGATCAAAATGGTAAAGTAATCGCTCGTTTTGCACCAGACATTACCGCAGATGACGAGCGTATTGTGAGTGCAATCGATAATGCATTAAAAGCATAGTCTTTTTAACGCATACAAAAAAAGCCCTAAATTGAATTTAGGGCTTTTTTATTTTTTTAACATCATTGTTTATCGTCAAATATTTACTTTTGCGTATGTGGTGTACGAATCAATTTACTGACATCATAACCTTGTTGTTTGGCTGTGTTGACATAGTCTTGATAAGTTTGTTCATCCAAATTTGGTGTACGTGACAAAACCCATAGATACTCTCGGCTCTCGCCACCTATCAGTACGGTTTGATAGTTTTCGTCTAGTTTTAGAATCCAATAATCACCCTTGCCAAATGGCAACCAACGCAGACCTTTTGGTAAGAAAGTGACTTTGAGTTTGCTGTTCTGTGGTGGGTTTTGTGATGTCGCTAGACCTTCAGCCACCTGTAACTTGCCTTTCTTGGTAATACATTGATTGCGAACTGTTACGGTATTGTCTGCATTGAGTCGATAATTGGCTTTGCTATCGCTGGCACAGTTACGCTGAAAATACATTGGCAAACGTGCAATTTCGTACCAGTCGCCTTGGTACTTGGCAATATCGACTTGCGTTACGGTTTGTGGTGGATTAGTCGATGTATTTTGGGCTTGAGCTTGACTAGCCAAAACGACTGCGGCAGTGGCTAACCCTGCCAATACAACACCTTTATATGCTTTTTTCATTAGAAAATACCTTCTCTATATCTTACAAAATAAGATTATCACAATCGAAGTGTCCCGAACAGTACATTTTACAAAATACCAGTAAATAATAATGATACACTTGTCTTAGCATTGTACTATGACAGCATTATTTGTTATATTAATCGGTTATCCTAGCCCTTTATGTATTGAATGATTTTTCACTATGAATACTTCTATCCAAAATGCCTTAACGCAGGCAGTCGAACAGCTAAAAACACAAAATATCCTGCCACAAGATTGGCAAAATAACAGCACAATTACCCGCACTAAAGACCGTAGCCACGGTGACTTTGCATCTAATATCGCAATGGTGGCAGCCAAAGCCGCAGGTGCTAAGCCACGTGATTTGGCAGAAAAAATCGTTGCTGCTTTGCCACAAAGTGCAGAGATTAGCAAAGTCGAGATTGCAGGTGCAGGTTTTATCAATTTCTTTTTAAATGCAGACCAACGTTTTGCAGTATTAGATCAAGTTTTGGCACAAGGCGATGCTTTTGGACGTGGTGACAGCAAAGCACAAGAAAAAATCCAAGTCGAATTTGTCTCCGCCAACCCGACTTCAAGTTTGCATGTGGGTCACGGACGTGGTGCGGCTTATGGTGAATCGGTAGCGAGCTTATTAGAAGCAACTGGTGCAACCGTTGAACGTGAGTATTATGTCAATGATGCTGGTCGTCAGATGGATATTTTGGCGACATCGACCTATTTACGCTATTTAGAATTGCTTGGGCAAAAAATTGTTTTCCCTGTCAATGCTTATCAAGGTGACTATGTCAAAGACATCGCCCAAAGCGTCATTGATCAAGATGGCGATCGCTATGTCAAAGCGGTTGCCGATGTATATGCCAACGTGCCTGAAGATGTGAAATATAGCGACCAATTGGATGACAAAGGCGACAAAATTGTCTTGTCTGGTGATAAAGAAAAGCATATCGACGGTTTGATTGCCAATAGCCAACAATTATTGGCGGATGGTTATCGTGTATTCCATCAAGCAGCATTAAAAGCAATTTTGGCAGATATTAAAGATGATTTGTCAGAATTTGGGGTGAATTTTAATCAATGGTTTAGCGAAGCATCAATTACCCATAAAATCCCAGAAGCTTTAGATAAACTTAAAGAAAACGGCTATATCTATGAATTAGATGGCAATATTTGGTTTAAATCGACCGCATTTGGCGATGAAAAAGACCGTGTAGTACAACGTCGTAATGGGCAATATACTTATTTTGCTTCAGACATTGCTTATCATTTGGATAAATTGCAACGTGGCTTTACCCATTTAATCAATATTTGGGGCTCAGATCACCACGGCTATATCACCCGTGTTAAAGCGGCGATTCAAGCCATGGGTTATGATCCAAAAGTATTGACAGTATTATTGGTGCAGTTCGTCAGCTTATGGCGTGGCGGTGAAATGGTGCAAATGTCATCTCGTTCTGGTCAATTCGTGACTTTGCGTGAGTTACGTGAAGAAGTCAGCAATGATGCAGCGCGTTTTTAT
Source organism: Hubeiibacter jixunmingi (assembly GCF_041928215.1). Lineage (NCBI taxonomy): Bacteria > Pseudomonadati > Pseudomonadota > Gammaproteobacteria > Moraxellales > Moraxellaceae > Hubeiibacter > Hubeiibacter jixunmingi. Next base: position 19,626 of record NZ_JBHFHK010000028.1, read on the forward strand.
TATGTGATGCGTAAATCTGAACAACATATTGATTTTGATTTGGATTTGGCAGTATCGCAAAGCAAAGACAATGCGATTTATTATATCCAATATGCCCACGCACGGATTTGCCGTATGTTGGAAAAAGTCGGCAGTTTTGATGCAAATCAAGCTAAGCAACACCAAGCATTGCTAGATTTAGACATTGAAAGTGAAATTTTGGCAAAACTGGCGGCTTATCCAGAAGTATTAGTACGTGCAGCCAATGCTTACGAACCACATCAAATTGGTAATTATCTCAAAGAATTGGCGGCATTATTCCATGCTTGGTATAACGAAAATCGTGTGATTAATGAAGACAATGACGCATTAACTCAAGCACGTTTATTGTTATCTGTAGCAGTACAGCAAGTGTTAAAAAATGGTCTCACTTTGCTTGGTGTTTCTGCACCAGAGAAAATGTAAACCATTGTTGTAAAATACTGTTTTGAAAATTTTACATGTTTTAAATTTTTGGTGATGACGTATCTTAGTCGTGTTAGCTTGACGCAACACGACTTATCCTATAGAGACGTTGAGATTGATGATTAAAAACTGTAAATTTAAATTTATTGTCTATGGTTGAACCATGTCTAATCCCAAAAAAATCTCATGGTCACGTCGCCTAAAAAGCGTTGTACCACGTCAAGAACAGGATCCAAAGAAATTCAAACTACCTGAATGGTGGTGGATTCCTGCCTTCTCGTTGTGCTGTATGGTGTTTTTATTTGCGTTGTTGTTTTGGCAACCATGGACACCTGTCACTGTCGATCCTATCGAACAAGCGGCATCAGAAGCGATTGCGAAGCAAGAGACCAATAAAGACTATCGTTTTTATGATCTTTTGCCACAGCAACAGGTGACACCTATTCCATCACGTGCGACGCAAGAAAAAGAAACACCTCAACCAATCAAAGCACAAGCTACGTCTGAACATTCAGATGCTGAAGTACCTGCCCAAGCACAGTATATCTTGCAAATTCGTAGCTACGAAACTGCTGATGAAGCAGATGCACGTCGTGCAGAGATTTTACTTAGTGGATTATCCGCTGAAATTCATATCGTCAGTGAGAATCAAAAGATTTGGTATCGTGTGATTTCTGGTCCTTATGCAGGTGAAGCCAATGCTCGCCAAGCACAGCAAATTTTGAAAAATAGTGGTATCGATTCAATCTTATTGAGCCCAAATCAAAACCATCCATAAACACTGTGGATAAGTAGTATTCCTTGTGGATAACTGCTTTTGCTGTGGATAAGTCAGATAAAAGCCCAATTCACAATTGAATTGGGCTTTTATTTTTTAGTAACTTGTTAAGCTTTATTTTTCTTTTTCAACGCTTTGATTTTTTGTGCCAACTTTAAGCCCTTACTTAACACATTTTGGTAATGACTTGGGGCGATACGCTGCACAATGTCCAAAATCTTGGCATCATTCCCAACCAATACACGTGCCTGATCATGCTCAACTGCGTCCAGAATTGCTAAAGCTGCATCTTTTGGTGACATGGTCAATTTGCTGTCGAAAGATTGTTTTGCACCTTGTGGGTTGATTCCCAAACTTGACAAGCTGTCGTCCATCGCTGCCGATTTGGCAATATTGGTTTTGATGCCTCCTGGATGCACACTGGTGACGCTGACATTGGATTTTTGAATTTTTAATTCTTGACGCAACGCTTCGGTAAAGCCACGTACGGCAAATTTACTGGCATTGTACGCCCCTTGTGATGGCTGGGCGATTAAGCCAAAGAGACTAGAAATATTGACGATATGCCCAAAATCACTTTGTTTTAAATAAGGTAAAAATTCTTTACTGCCGTACACCACGCCCCAAAAATTAATATTCATGACCCATTCAAATTTATCATAAGATAAACCTTCCAAGCTCGCCCCTAGCGTCACACCAGCATTATTAAAAATATAATTGATTTTGCCATGTTGTTGTTGAGTTTGAGCTGCCCAATCTTGTACTTGTTCTAATTGACTGACATCAACCGTTTGCGTGGTGACTTTAATTGAATAACTTTTTAATAAATCTGCAGTATGCTGCAAATTTTCTGCATTCACATCGCTGAGTGCCAAGTGACAGCCACGTTTTGCCAACTCGATTGCCAAAGCTTGCCCAATACCTGAGCCTGCACCTGTGATTGCTGCCACCGCTTGATGAAACTTGTTCATGTATCATTTTCCTATTCAATATATCATTCAAATATCATGTACTGACTATAACACAAATTGCATAACAACAGCCTAAGATTAAAGTTTAATCTTGTAGCTTATCTAAGATTAGTCATTGGAGATTTAAATCAGGATATAAAAATATCAAAATTTCTTTCCCTAAAATATGCTTTCACTGCTAAAATTTAGCAATATATTTAATCATATTACATTGAGAATATCATGGCTGAGCAACATATTTTAATTGTCGATGATGAACTGGCAATTCGTGAGATGATCCATACTGCTTTGGATATGGCGGGTTTTGAGTGCCAACAAGCCAATGATGCTCACCAAGCATTACAAATGATCAATGACCAACGTCCTGCATTGATTTTATTAGATTGGATGTTGCCTTTTGAGATGAGTGGCATTGACCTATGTCGCCGTTTAAAACATGATGAAAATTTTGCTGAAATCCCTGTAATTATGCTCACCGCTCGTGCTGAAGAAGACAATAAAGTCTTAGGCTTAGATGCAGGTGCGGATGATTATATGACCAAGCCTTTTTCTACCCGAGAGTTGGTATCTCGTATCAAAGCCGTGTTACGCCGTTCTAGCCATCTCAAAAATGATAAAAATATTGATATCAATGGTTTAACTTTAGATCCAGTTGGTCAGCGTGTCAGTTTCGATGGACAATTGATTGAGCTTGGACCGACTGAATATCGTCTGTTGGCATTTTTTATGACCCATCCTGAGCGTGCTTATAGCCGTGCTCAAATTCTTGACCAAGTGTGGGGCGGTAATGTCTATATCGAAGACCGTACCATTGATGTGCATATTCGCCGTTTACGCAAATTGCTTTCTCCGTATGGCGTAGAAGAATATGTGCAAACCGTACGTGGTACAGGCTATCGTTTTTCTACCAAAATTGAATAACGTTTATTTTAATTGCAGTAGAAAAGGAAAAATCATATGCCAGAATTTACCTTAAACAATCCATCTTCGTCAGTCATGAATCTTGCCAGTGCGGTGATTTTGTTAGACGCAAAGCAGAATATTTTGTGGTGGAATCAACAAGCTGAAGATCTGTTTGAATTAAACACCACACATTTACAGCAAAATATCACCAAAGTGATTGCATCGGTGAGTTTTACTGATTATCTGAAAAATTTCCAACAACAACCTGATGGTATTTTGATTGCTGATGAATTACGTCGCTCTGCCTTAATTCGTCTAAGAATCAATGCCTTTGTCGATAATCAACAATTATTATTGGCTTATGATGTGGCAGGTATTCGCCAATTAGAACAAATTCGCAAAGACTTTGTCGATAATGTTTCACATGAATTACGCACGCCTTTGACCGTGTTGAGTGGCTATTTAGAAACCTTATCTGATTCGGATGATATGTCGCCACGTTGGAAGCGTGCTTTTGATCAAATGCAACAGCAAACTCGCCGTATGAATGCTTTGGTCAATGATTTATTGTTTTTATCTCGTTTGGAAAATGAAGCACCGCAAGCCCCACGCAAATTTGTCGATATGGCAGAATTAATGCATCAAGTGTTTGATGATGCACAAGGCTATAATGCGGAATATGGACATAGCTTACATCTACGTGTCGGTAGCCATGATGATTTACTCGGTTCGGAAGTCGATCTTGCTAGTGCCTTTAATAACTTAATTACCAATGCCATCAAATATACGCCACGACATGGTGATATTTATATTTCTTGGCAAAATCAAGGCGATGAAGTGGTCTTTTCGGTACAAGATAGCGGTATTGGCATCAGCCCACAGCATTTACCCCGCTTGACCGAGCGTTTTTATCGGGTCGATACAGGGCGTAGCCGTGCCACAGGCGGTACAGGCTTGGGCTTGGCGATTGTCAAGCACGTTTTGGCACAGCACAATGCTCGTTTGGAAATTGAATCAGTGGAAAATGTCGGCTCAACCTTTAAAGTGATTTTCCCTGCCGAGCGTATTCATCGTGCGGAGCAAAATGCGGGATTTATTGATTTTGAATAAGATTTTTTAGACTGATTTCATGTTTGCAAATGCTGTATACACTGTGTAAGCCATCGGCATTTTTTGGTGAATTATGCTAGACTAAAAGGTTCTATTTCCGCATACATTTGAGTGTTGCATGAGCCAAAGTCATATCCGTATTCGTGGTGCCAAAACCCATAATTTAAAAAATATTAGCCTAGATATTCCACGTGATAAATTTGTGGTGATTACAGGATTATCAGGCTCGGGCAAGTCCTCTTTGGCATTCGATACGCTCTATGCCGAAGGGCAACGTCGTTATGTCGAAAGCTTATCGGCTTATGCTCGTCAGTTTTTATCACAAATGGAAAAACCCGAAGTCGATAGTATCGAAGGCTTAAGCCCTGCGATTGCCATCGAGCAAAAATCTACCAGTCATAATCCACGTTCAACCGTTGGCACGATTACCGAAATTTACGATTATTTGCGTTTGCTGTATGCCCGTGTCGGTACGCCATATTGCCCTGAACACGACCTGCCAATGGTGGCTCAAACTGTCACTGAAATGGTTGATATTGTTAAAGAATTAGAAGAAGGCACGGCAGTGATGATTTTGTCGCCTGTAGTGCGTGAGCGTAAGGGCGAATACTCTACCCTATTGGAAAAATTACAAGGGCAAGGCTTTGTGCGTGCTCGAATTGATGGTGAAATTATCGAACTAGATAATCCGCCAATTTTGAATAAAAATAAAAAGCATAGCATTGATGTGGTGATTGACCGTTTTAAAGTGCGTGATGATTTGGGTAATCGTATTGCTGAATCTTTAGAAACTGCTTTGCGTCTTGGCAATGATTTGGCGATTTTGGCACTTATGGACGGCGAAACACCTGAACGCGTGTTTTCTGCCAAACACAGCTGTCCTGAATGTGACCGAGCAGTTGCCGAGCTTGAACCACGTTTATTTTCGTTTAACAATCCTTATGGGGCGTGTCCTGTCTGTGATGGCTTGGGTACACGTAGTCATTTTAGTGCCGAAAAATTATTACAAAATCATGAATTGTCATTAAGCCAAGGCGTAATTCGTGGTTGGGATAGACAGCGTCCGTATTATTTTACTTTGATTCAAAAAGTAGCTCAACATTTTGATATTCCAATGGATTTACCTTGGCAAGAATTGTCCAAAAAACAGCAAAATATTATCCTGAATGGTTCGGGCAAAGAAAAAATCGACCTGTCTTATACTGATGAACGTGGACGCAAACACAATCGAGTCATTCCTTTTGAAGGCGTATTACCGCATTTGGAACGTCGCTATCGTGAAACCGAAAGCAGTCATGTGCGTGATGATTTGGCACAATATTTATCTAATGCCGCTTGTAGTGCTTGTGACGGCTCACGTTTGAATGATATTGCCCGTAATGTAAAAATCTTAGATAAAAATATTGCCGAAATTACCAAAATGTCGATTGGTGATGCCGAGCAATATTATCAAAATCTGAATTTAGACGGTGCCAAAGGCGAAATTGCCGATAAGATTTTTAAAGAAATCCGTGAGCGTTTGCATTTCTTGGTCAGTGTTGGTCTCAATTATCTTAGCCTATCACGTTCTGCTGAAACCTTATCGGGCGGTGAAGCTCAGCGTATTCGCCTTGCCAGTCAAATCGGTGCAGGTTTGATGGGTGTGATGTATGTGTTGGATGAACCGTCGATTGGCTTGCATCAACGTGATAATGACCGCCTGTTACAGACCTTGATTCGTTTGCGTGATTTGGGCAATACCGTACTGGTGGTTGAGCATGATGAAGATGCCATTCGTGCTGCCGACCATATCATCGATATTGGTCCTTTTGCAGGGGTGCATGGCGGTGAAATCATTGCCGAAGGAACTGCCAAACAGCTAGCCGAAAATAAAAATTCACTGACAGGACAATATTTATCAGGCAAATTAAAAATCGCGGTACCGAGTGAGCGAACCAAACCACCACGTCCTGATGAAAAAGTGGTGCTGACGGGTGCGACGGGACATAATCTAAAAGACGTGACTTTGAATTTACCGACTGGCATCATGACTTGTGTTACAGGCGTATCAGGTTCAGGCAAATCGACCTTGATTAACCGTACTTTATTGCCATTGGCTTTGACTCAACTCAATGGGGCAACCACGCTGAATGCGGAAAAATTCCAATCTATTGATGGTTTACAATATTTGGATAAAGTGGTGGCGATTGACCAAAGTCCGATTGGGCGTACACCACGTTCTAATCCTGCGACTTATACAGGTTTATTTACGCCATTGCGTGAGCTGTTTGCACAAACCACCGAAGCCCGTGCAAGGGGTTATAGTGCAGGGCGTTTTTCTTTTAACGTGCGTGGTGGACGCTGTGAAGCCTGTGAAGGCGATGGCATGATCAAAGTGGCGATGCACTTTTTGCCTGATATGTATGTGCCGTGTGATGCCTGTCATGGCAAGCGTTATAACCGTGAAACGCTAGAAGTGCATTATAAAGGCAAAAATATTTCTGAAGTGTTGGACATGACCGTGGAAGATGCTTTTGAATTTTTTAACGCCATTCCTGTGATTGCACGTCGTTTGGAAACTTTAAAAGAAGTGGGCTTGGGTTATACCAAGCTAGGACAATCTGCTACCACTCTATCAGGTGGTGAAGCTCAGCGGGTAAAACTTGCCAAAGAGCTTGCTAAGCGTGATACAGGCAAGACTTTGTATGTGTTGGATGAGCCGACCACAGGTTTGCATTTCCATGATATTGCCAAATTGTTGGATATTTTGCATACCTTGCGTGATAAGGGCAATACTATCGTGGTGATTGAGCATAATCTTGATGTAATCAAGACCGCAGATTGGGTGATTGATCTTGGGCCTGAAGGCGGTTCGGGTGGTGGGCAAATCATTGCCGAAGGCACGCCTGAAGACATTGTCAAGGTTGAAGCATCGCATACAGGGCGGTTTTTAAAGGCGTTGTTGAAATAGATTCTAACGTTCGAATAAACATTGTTTAGAGAGTTTAAGGAGTATAAAATGAAAACAGAGTTATTCTCTATTTCAAAGATATTTACAGAAAGATTATTACGCATTCCAGATTATCAGAGAGGGTATGCTTGGTTAGATAGACAACTGAAAGACTATTGGAATGACATTAGACCTCTTGCGAAAGTTTTGATATAATGACAAGATGAGATACGAAACAATCAAGGGCTTTAGCGACAGCCA
>NZ_JBHFHK010000029.1:0-26815 GCF_041928215.1 Hubeiibacter jixunmingi
TTAGGGGCGTCGCCAAGTGGTAAGGCAGCGGGTTTTGATCCCGCCATCCGTTGGTTCGAATCCAGCCGCCCCTGCCATATTCTATATAAATCAGCACCGCAAGGTGCTTTTTTATTGCCTAGCATTTTGGATATGCCGCTCAAGTCTATTTTTTATACATAAAATTTGCAAAAGCCATGCATCGTAACCTTGACTTTTATCGCTTTTATCCCTAAAATTTGTCGGCATTATTAGGGGCGTCGCCAAGTGGTAAGGCAGCGGGTTTTGATCCCGCCATCCGTTGGTTCGAATCCAGCCGCCCCTGCCATATTTCCATTCCAAAGTATAAAGCGGTGCACAATGCCCAATCTTGTCGTCTTTAGCGGTAATGCTCATCCCGATTTTGTTCACAAAGTAGTTAGCCATCTACACATTCCTTTAGGTTCTGCGTCAGTGAATCGTTTTTCTGATGGTGAAATCGCCATCGAAATCACTGAAAACGTACGTGGTAAGGATGTGTTTATCGTTCAATCTACCTGTGCACCAACCAACGATAACCTTATGGAAATCTTGATCATGGCGGATGCATTACGCCGTTCAAGTGCTGGTCGTATTACTGCGGTGATTCCATATTTTGGTTATGCTCGTCAAGATCGTCGTCCACGTTCTGCACGTGTACCGATTTCTGCCAAAGTGGTTGCAGATATGCTTACCACTGTAGGCATTGACCGTGTAGTAATGATCGACTTGCACGCTGACCAAATCCAAGGTTTCTTTGACATTCCAGTAGATAACATCTACGGTACGCCAGTATTATTGGCTGACTTGCGTCAACAACAACACGAAAATTTAATCGTGGTTTCACCTGATGTCGGCGGTGTGGTACGTGCACGTGCGGTTGCCAAATTGATGGGTGATATCGATTTAGCGATTATCGACAAGCGTCGTCAAAAAGCCAATGAATCACAAGTGATGAATTTAATTGGTGACGTGAACGGTCGTGACTGTGTAATCGTTGATGACATGGTGGATACTGCTGGTACGCTTTGCAAAGCGGCTGAAGCATTGAAATCATTCGGTGCAAAACGTGTCTTGGCTTATGCAACACACGCTGTATTGTCTGGTAAAGCGATTGAAAACTTACGCAATTCTGTGATTGATGAGCTGGTCGCGACCGATACTATTCCGTTATCACCAGAAGCGATTGCTTTGGGTAAAATACGTCAAGTATCGGTATCTTCAATGGTTGCTGAAACCATTCGTCGTATTAACAACGAAGAATCTATCAGTGCTATGTTTGACAGTTATTTATAATTGTTAATGATTTAAATTATTTAAAGAATGTGTACTCAAATTATCTTTAGCTTAAAGCATTTTTTGAGTACATTTGGTGGTAAAACTGGTCGCAAGTTTTACCGATATTTTTGTTCAATGTAGAGATTATCTCATGACTACTTTTGTATTAGACGCAACAACTCGTTCAGCAGAACACGAAGGGAAAGGTGCGAGCCGCCGCCTTCGCCGTGAAGCTAAAATCCCAGCCATCATTTATGGTGGTGACAAAGAACCATTATCTGTTTCTTTAGAATTACGCCAAGTGGTAAAAGCATTAGAAAGCGAAGCTTTCTTCACTTCTGATGTGACTGTAAAAGTTGACGGTCAAGACCACACTGTACGTATCCAAGCTTTACAACGTCACCCTGCAAAGAATACTCCTATGCATGCTGACTTCGTACGTGTAGGCTAATTGCTGTGAGTGAGCGTGCTTTGCCATTATCACTCATCGTGGGTTTGGGCAATCCGGGTGCGGAATATGCCCAAACTCGACATAATGCGGGCTTTTGGTTTGTCGAAAGCTTAGCTGAAAAATACAATATCGCACTCAATCAAGATAAAAAATATAATGCCTATAACGGTCGTGGCAATATTGATGGCGTAGATGTACGTCTATTATTACCCCTTACTTATATGAACCGTTCTGGTCAATCAGTTGTGCCTTTTGCCAAATTTTATCAAATCCCTACTTCACAAATTCTTATCGCCCATGATGAGCTCGATATGGATGCTGGTGTCATCCGTGTAAAAAAAGGCGGTGGACATGGCGGGCATAATGGTTTACGTGATATCGTTCCCCACATTGGTGCAGATTTTTTACGTTTGCGGATTGGTATCGGTCATCCAGGGCATAAAGATAAAGTGTCTGGACATGTACTGGGTAAAGCCCCTCGTGCCGAACAAGATGTGATGGATGCTGCCATTGCCCATGCAGTAAACTATACTAAATGGCTAGTGAATGGCGATTTAAACTATGCCACACAGCATATTAATGGTTACAAAGGTTGATTGCTTTTTTAACATTTTATTCTCCCTATCTGTTATTACAAATCATTTTCCCACGTCATCTAATATTCTTGACTACAGCTACTTTTTCATCAAAAATAAAATAAATTTTACTATACTGTAGGAAAATAATATGCACGATGAAGAATTGGATGAATTTTTAGCATTTATCAAAACACTTTCAGCATATGAGCTGGTAGAGCGTGCTTTGAATCTAATGCTTGAAATTAACAAAGTTGAGCAGAAAAATGAAGTATTAAAACAAGAATCTACTCAAGATACTGAAGAATTATATGATGAATATTGGCACTATATACATCAATTACAAACCAATGGCACAGATGAAGAATTAGAAATTTGTCAAAATTTACTCGCCTCTTCACAGCCTGCAAAACGGCAAATTGTAGCGGATATTTTAGGCTCTCTTGGCTATCAGCAACCCGAAAAATACTATGACTATGCATCACAACAATTGATAAATCTATTAGATGACAATGATGACGATGTGGTTGCATCGGCTTGCCATGGATTAGGACATCGTTTAAGAAAAGATGACGAGCGGGCAATTCAGCGATTAGTCATATTAGCTAAACACCCAAAACAGCATGTAAGAAGTGGTGTCAATCATGCCTTAATGGGTTTTGAGCGTGATGATGCAATAGATGCAATCATTGGGCTATGTCAAGATGAGTCAGCATATATTCGTGATTGGGCAACTTTTGCGCTAGGCTCACAGATTACAACTGATAATGCAAAAATCCGTAATGCGTTACACCAACAGCTTAGTGATAAAGATACTAACGTTCGTGGTGAAGCTCTAGTTGGCTTAGCTGAACGTGGTGATAACAGTATCGAAGATGCCTTAAAGCACGACTTATCCTTATTTCCTGATACTTTATATGCGATTAAAGCCAGTGGGATTCTGGGCTTGAGTAGTTTGTTACCTTACCTTCAAAAGCTTAAAGAAAATTATGCAAATCAATTATCAGACTATGATTTAGATGTAATACAAGATGCCATTGAACAATGTAGTAATACCAAGATCAAATCAAGAGATAACCTGTAAATTTTAATTTTATTGTTTGCAATTTATCTATTCATCATCTTGCATTTTATCTGCTTGCCCAATTAAATTGGCACGAATCCACGCCAATTCATAATGTGCTTCGGCAAGTGTTAATATTTTTTGTTCGAAGTCTTTCCATAACTTTTTGACTTGACTGGCATCAATACCCAAGCCACTCTCTGCGGTAAACGCAGGGGATTTTTCACAAAACTTTAAAGCATGATACAGCTTACGCCCTACACTGGCATTCGGCATTAAGCGTACACGCTTGGCATGCAAAAATTGCTCAACATTACTCAAATGATAATGCGGCAATAAAGGCAATAAAATCTGATCAATTTCCCTATCCAAACGCTGCCAAATCACCGCTTGCTGTTCTAAGCTGTAATTATTCCAGTCAATCACTTCATGGTTAAAACGTCGACAACCACGACAGACATGATCGCCAAATACCGTCGAACAACGCCCTGCACAAGGAGTCATGCTTTGACGATTTTGCAGACGATTGGCAATTTCTGCATCGCGTATGGTAATGTTTGATTTTGGGATAGTCATTGACAAAAACAAGGATAAATCAGGCATTCGCATTATAGTGTAGATTACGGTAGAATACAGCACAAATTTATTTTCGCTCTTATTTTTTAGTTTAGGATTTCGCCATGACTCAGCCTGTAGAACAGCTTGCACCTGTCGCAGATTCAACGCAATCGCCTTGGATTTTAGCCGCCCTCTATCAATTCAAAGCTGTTGCCGATGCCGCTGCTTTACAGCAACAATTATTAGATTTGGTGGCAAAAATTAATCTTTGCGGTACGCTAATTGTCGCTGGTGAAGGCATTAACGGCACAGTAGCAGGCGATCGCCAAGCCATTGATAGCTTGAAACAATTTTTATTAGAGCAAGGTTTTGATGGCTTAGAATATAAAGAATCTTTTAGCCAAGACAAACCTTTTCGTAAAATGAAAATTAAACTGAAAAAAGAAATTGTGACTTTAGGCGTTGATGTACAGCCACGCGATTTGGTTGGACATTATCTTGACCCACAACAATGGAATGATTTGCTTAACCAAGATGATGTGATTGTGATTGATACGCGTAATGATTATGAATACAAAGCAGGCACATTCAAAGGGGCAATCGACCCACAAACCGAAAGCTTCCGTGAGTTTCCCGAGTATGTAGAAAAACATTTGGCTGAACACAAAGATAAAAAAATTGCCATGTTTTGTACTGGTGGTATTCGTTGTGAAAAATCCACTTCACTACTTTTACAACAAGGCTTTAACGAAGTGTATCACCTCAAAGGTGGCATTTTGAAATACTTAGAAGAAATGCCAGAAGAGCAAAGTCTATGGCAAGGTGAATGCTTTGTGTTTGATGGACGTACTGCGGTCACGCACGGTGTGGCAGAAGGGATGAATGAAAAATGTCATGCTTGTGGTTGGCCTGTTACGCCCGAAGAACAGCAATTGGACAGCTATGAACATGGCGTATCTTGCTTACACTGTATTGATAAGACCACAGAACAGCAAAAACAAAATTTCCGTATGCGTCAAAAACAATTGGATTTGGCAAAACAACGACAACAAAACGCAAAATAATTAGCCAATAAATACAAAAGACCATGATGTCTGCAACGCTCATGGTCTTTTTTAACTATCTTAGCTACTCTAGCTTCTCTGTTTGAACATGGTTCGGTATTTTTCACGATAATTATATTTTTCACGTTCTTGATACAACATATCGATATACACATCTCGTCGATCTTCAGTAGAAAATTGATAATCTTCTCGGATATGCTTGATCAAATCATCCTCATTGTCTTTGATCGCATAATACGCTTCTAAGAATTTGATCTGTTGTGCTCTTTCTTTTAGTATCCAGTAGAAAAATACAAAAGATGACAACACTCGCCAATCTGCTTGTAAATATGCCGTTTTAAGCAAAATAAACTGCAAAAACTCGTGTTCTTCTACATACTGCAAAAACTGATTCAATGCGACCACGTCATACTCTTCTTCAGATAGCCTAATCCGATGTTGAATATAAAACTGTAACAGATCTTTTACTTTTTCGCATAGTTCTGGATTTTCTTTGTCATCGATATCATTTAAATGTTCTAGTACAAGATAAAGTTGCTTATCTCTTGCTGCATCGTTTTGTTGGGTATATTGCAGCTCCATCATTGCAATCAATGCTTTGATTTTTTTTGCTGCCAAAAGTGGATCATCGATCTTTTGGGCTTCATTGACTATTTTTTGATAAAAATGTCTTGCCTTAAAAAAGTCTTTGTCTTTTAACTGCTGCGCTTTATACCAATATACATCACACAATGCCAAAGCTGCCTTGGGTTGTTGATGGTCATCAAAACGAATTGCATAACGCAACAATGCATTGAGCTGCTGATTGAACTCATCCAAGCTCAAATCAGTATGTTGATGTAGATCAACATGCATTGCTTCCACAACCAACAAAGCAATTGGCTCATACTCATCATTACGATAACGATTAATAAAGTTTTTGATCTCTACAACGTCATAAGGATAAGCAGGAGAAGCTTGAATCTGAGCCCACTCATGCTCAGCTAAAAAACAACGAACCTCTGGACGTGTGTCATTAAAGTATTTTACGCTTAATACTTGTAAGTTACTATTTTGACTAAATTCTTCACGAATTTTATCAAGTTCCAGTTGATGATTTAGCATGATCGTATTGTATTTTTGACCGAAAATAAAATGCAAAATAAAGGCGTGATTTACTTGATGTATGATACAGAAATTTGGTTTTTTCTCAATGTCTTTTTATCACATTTCTTTGGCTATATTTTTAGTTAATGACAAAAATAGTTTTTATCAGCTATTTTTCACTTCACGTTTATTCTAAAAAAACTCTGCTAAACCGAAGTCTAGCAGAGCTTTTATTTGTGCAAAAGGCTAAATTACATCATTCCGCCCATGCCACCCATACCGCCCATATCTGGTGCAGCAGGTTTGTCTTCTGGAATATCAGTAATCATCGCTTCAGTCGTCAACATCAAGCCTGCAACAGATGCAGCGTGTTCTAATGCAGAACGTGTTACTTTAGCAGGATCAAGAATACCCATTTCCAACATATCACCATATTCGCCAGTCGCAGCGTTATAACCATAGTTACCTTCGCCTTGTTTCACAGCATTGATCACTACTGATGGTTCATCGCCTGCGTTAGAAACGATTTGGCGTAACGGTGCTTCGATCGCACGACGTAAAATGTTAATACCTGCAGTTTGGTCTTCGTTTGCACCTTTCAAGCCATCTAAAGCTTTTACAGCACGAACCAACGCAATACCACCACCTGCAACAACACCTTCTTCAACCGCAGCACGTGTCGCATGCAATGCGTCATCTACACGGTCTTTTTTCTCTTTCATTTCGACTTCTGTTGCTGCACCGATTTTAATCACTGCAACACCGCCAGCCAATTTCGCTACACGTTCTTGCAATTTTTCACGGTCATAATCAGAAGTTGATTCTTCGATTTGTGCACGGATTTGCGTTACACGTTCAGCGATTTGAGCTGCATCGCCTGCACCATCCACAAGTACAGTATTTTCTTTAGACACAGTTACTTTGTGAGCTGTACCCAAATCTTGCAAAGTCGCTTGTTCTAAAGACATACCGATTTCTTCAGAAATCACTGTTGCACCAGTCAATACTGCAATGTCTTGCAACATTGCTTTACGACGGTCACCAAAACCTGGGGCTTTCACCGCACATACTTTGATGATGCCACGCATATTGTTTACAACCAATGTTGCCAACGCTTCGCCTTCGACGTCTTCAGCAATAATTAACAATGGCTTACCGGTTTTTGCAACGGCTTCTAATACAGTGATTAATTCACGGATATTGCTGATTTTTTTATCAACCAAAAGAATAAATGGACTGTCTAATTCAGCAGTCAAGGTATCTTGCTTATTAGCAAAGTATGGGCTGATATAACCACGGTCAAACTGCATACCTTCAACCACGTCCAAAGCATCTTCAAAGCCTGAACCTTCTTCAACGGTGATCACGCCTTCTTTACCCACTTTTTCCATCGCTTGAGCAATTAATTTACCCACAGTATGGTCAGAGTTTGCAGAGATTGAACCGACTTGTTCGATCGCTTTAAAGTCATCAGCAGGTTTTGCAATGTTGCGAATGCTTTCTACTACAGATTTTACTGCAATGTCGATACCACGTTTTAAATCCATTGGGTTCATGCCTGCAGTCACAGATTTGATCCCTTCGTTTAAAATCGCCTGTGCCAATACTGTTGCAGTGGTTGTACCATCACCAGCAACATCGTTGGTTTTTGAAGATACTTCACGCACCAATTGTGCACCCATATTTTCAAATTTGTCTTGCAAAGTAATTTCTTTAGCAACCGTTACACCATCTTTAGTGATATGTGGCGCGCCATAAGCACGGTCGATTACAACGTTACGACCTTTCGGGCCCAAAGTCACTTTTACTGCATCGGCAAGTACGTTTACACCAGCAATCATTTTGCTACGTGCTGAATCACCAAATTTTACGTCTTTAGCTGACATGTTCTACTCCAAAATTTCTATAAAAATGATTTAATTTAAAAATTAACCTTCAAGAACTGCTAATACATCAGCTTCTTTCATGATAAGTAATTCTTCGCCTTCAACTTTTACAGTCGTACCTGCATAAGTACCGAACAATACTTTATCGCCTACTTTAACATCCAAAGCACGCACGCCATTGTCAGTAATTTGACCATTACCTACAGCGATGACTTCACCTTGCGATGGTTTTTCAGCTGCAGAACCTGGTAATAAGATACCGCCTGCAGTTTTGGTTTCTTCTTCCACGCGACGAACAACGATACGGTCATGTAAAGGACGGATTTTACTCATGTTTTACTCCACTTAGGACTGAACCTAGATTTAAATTGTGTTTAAAACGCACAAAGTCTTGCTTGCTTTAAATTCTTGTAAATGTAGTGGGGTTAGACAACAAGGCATTCAAGGAAATTTTGAAAAATTTTTTTTTGAAAGATTATTTTTTAATCTAAATGAGTTTCTATCTTTTTATAAACAAAAAAATAGCGTTATCTTTAAATAACGCTATTTTGAGTCATCAACGTAAAGATTTAAAAATAAAGATTATTTCCAAATTTCTGCACTGACGCCTTTTTTCAATAATTGCGGATAGTTTTCCACACGAAACGCTGGTGACTGCCCTTCTGCCAATTGACGTTGGTAATCTTTGAGTACCAGCCATACAATTGGTGCTAACAGTAAAATAGACACTAAGTTGATCATTGCCATCATCGCCATAATCGTATCAGCAAATGCCCACACCACACCACCGTCGCTCACTGCACCAAAGTACACGAAGAATAATACTGCTAAACGGAAAATCACCACCAAAGTTGGATTATTTTTCAAGTAGCGAATATTACTTTCTGCATAGGCATAATTACCAATAATCGATGTATAACAGAATAAAAATAATGATAAAGCTAAGAAATGCGCACCCCAAGCACCAACATGATGCTGTAAAGCACTTTGGGTCAATTCTACACCACGGAAATCCGCACTACCGAAATTATTTGACAACAAAATAATAAACGCAGTACAGCTACACACAATCAAGGTATCGACAAATACACCAAGCATTTGTACCAAACCTTGTATAGCTGGATGCGGCACATCTGCAGATGCAGCAGCATTCGGTGCAGAACCCATACCTGCTTCGTTTGAGAACAAGCCACGCTTGATACCCATTAACATGGCTTGAGAGAATAACGCACCAAAGATACCACCTGCCATGGCTTCAAATTCAAATGCTTTGGTGATAATCAATTTGAAAATACCTGGCAATAATTGAATGTTTAACGCCATAACAACAATGGTAATCGCCAAATAAATCAATGCCATAAACGGCACAACGATCGATGAGATTTTACCAACACGTTTTACACCACCGAAAATCACCCCAGCCGTCAGCAATACCAAAGCAACACCAACATAAACAGGATCCCAGTGCCATACTGTAGTTGCCTTCACGATAGAGTTTGACTGTACAGCATTAAAGGCAAAGCCAAAAGTGAAGACCAAAATCAGTGCAAAAATCGCCCCGAGCCAAGGTGCTTTCAACCCTTTAGAAATATAATAAGCAGGACCGCCACGGAAAGATTGGTCTTCGTTACGTGTTTTAAAAACTTGAGCCAATGTCGATTCAGCAAAAGCAGAACTCATACCGATCAATGCCATCACCCACATCCAAAACACCGCACCAGGGCCACCTAATGCAATCGCTGTTGCCACACCACCGATGTTGCCTACACCAACACGGCTTGCAAGACCTGTTGCAAAAGCTTGGAATGAAGTCAATGCTTCACTATCATTTGATTTTGTACCAGACAAAATTTCTTTAATACTGCGACCAAACAGTTTGATTTGTACAAAACCTGTTGAAATAGTAAAAAATAGACCCGTGATAATCAAGGTAATCACGGTAATGTCCCACAGCGGACCATCTAATTTATCCACTACCCATTGCAAGCCACTTTCGACTTGTTGCAAAATGCCATTCATAAAAGATTTCCAAAGCAAGCGTAATGTAAAAAATTACTTTGTTCAAAGACAGAGAAAAAAGTGGTTGCTAAAAAATTATGTATTCACATAAAGCAACTTAAGATATACAAAATTATACGCTTCTCATACTTTAATGGATAGTAGCTATTGCCATTTGAATATAAAAATATATGCAAATCAGTGATGAAAAATAGAAAATTTTTCTATATAACAATAAAAAGGGTTAACTCATTCAAAGTATAACCCTTAATTTAAATATGGTTTTATTGATTAAAAATAGCAATAAATGATTAATGCTCGAGGTGTAATCCACATTCGCGGTGATCTTCTGCTTTGGTTGGATCAAAATAATCTTCATTATCAGGTAAGCCATGCTGTTGCAAATATTGCCATAAATCTTTGGCATGCCAATGTAAAAGTGGTGCGACTTTGATTAAACCATCAGGATTGATACTGACAGGCTGCATTTGTGCACGTTGTGCAGTATCGGTCGCACGCAATGCAGTAAACCACACTTCAGGTTGGATTTCCTGAATCGCACGATTAAATGGCTCAAGCTTGACTTCTTCTGTAAATGCTGCATGACGTGGATCATCCAAGCTTGGCACTGCACCATCAATCGCTTCACGGTGTGCACGTGAACGTTTTGGCAAATACGTAATCAAATTTAAGTTTAAAAGCTTAGTCAATTCTTCGACATAGCGATAAGTAGTGTCAGTATTATACCCATTATCCATCCACACTACAGGAATATCAGGGCGAACTTGTGTCAGCATATGTAAGATCACCGCTTCAAATGGACGGAAATTCGTGGTCACAATGGCTTTTTTATTTAAATCTAATGCCCATTCAATCAATTTTTGACTATCTTTACCATAATCGGCGTTAATTTGTGCTAAATCTAGCATATTTCCTTCCTAAATTTAAAAAATTAATACCATTTTATCTTAGCATACTTTTTGATGATGTGATATTTTGCCTTTAGCAAAATATTTTATAACTGTATCAATTTAAATGACTTTCATGCAATCGCCACTGAGCTTTTTCATCTCTTTTACCTAAAATTTTTAAGACCAAAACCAAGCTCAGCATCAACAACAAATACCACGAACCAAACTTACCCCACCCGACCATATGCCACTGTTCAACTTGACTTGGATATAACCAAATTTTATAAAAAGTACTGATATTTTCCGCAATCCAAATGATAAATGCCAATAACAATAATATGGGCAACATGGGCAATTGATAACGAGTGTGATTTAATACAAAAGATAATTTAGTCTTGTAAAATAAATATACTGATACTACAAATAAAATATAACGAATATCTGGTACAAAAAACTTCGTCATAAAATTTAAATAAGACAAAATCGCCAAAATAAATAAATAGCCAAACTTAGGTAAATGTTCAAATTGCATATCAAACAAGCGTAAGCTACGTGCAAAAAAACTACCTACCGCAGAATACATAAAGCCTGCAAACAAAGGAACAGTATAGATTTTAAACACCGCTGGCTGTGGATATTGCCATGATGCAATAGCAGGATGGGTTAAAAACAATTCCATCAAAAATGCCAAAAAGTGAAACAAGGCAATCACCTTGGCTTCAGCCCATGTTTCTAATTTAAAATATAATAATAACCCTTGCACAAGCAAAGAAAAAAACAATAAATAATCATAACGATAGAAACCATAATAGGCATCATGTCCCATCGGTGCAGTCACTACAAATGCCAACAATAATAAAATACCAAACGATGCCGCTGAGATTGAATTTTTGACTAATTCAAAAAATGCGATAATATAGTTTTTGATGGCATACGACATATTATTAATTAAAACTCAATTTTGTTTATAAAAAATACAGCCCTATCCGAACATATTTTTGTGTATAGATAGGGTGAAATTTAAATATGATTAACGTGGAATTTGATATTGATGTACGCTATCAATAAACACTTTGGCATGTTCAGGGTCGACCCATTGCGTGATGCCATGCCCAAGATTTGCCACATAGCCCGTATTTTCACCTGTAGAATAAGCATCATCTAGCATTTGTTTGACTGCTTGCTGAATGCGTTGTGGTGAGCCGTATAAAGTCGCTGGATCGAGATTACCTTGTAATGCCACACGTCCTGCGACAGTTTTGCGTGCTACATCTAACGGCGTCGTCCAATCCAAGCCCAAGGCATCCGCACCACTTGCCACCATCGGTTCAAGCCACTGTCCACCACCTTTGGTAAACATAATCACAGGCACTTTTTGCCCATCATGTTCACGTTTTAAACCATTGATGATTTTGGTCATATAATTCAGTGAAAATTCAACATATTCACGGTGTGCCAAGGTTCCACCCCAGCTATCAAAAATCTGTACTGCTTGTGCCCCTGCATCAATTTGTGCATTGAGATAGTCAATCACCACATCGCTGACATGATCCAATAATGCGTGTAATAATTCTGGCTGTGCGTACATCATATGCTTGGCATGGCGATATTCTTTGCTCGAACCACCTTCAATCATATAAGTCGCCAATGTCCACGGACTACCCGTAAAGCCAATCAATGGTACTTGACCATTTAAAGCATGACGAATAGTCGATACAGCATTCATCACATAACCCAAATCGCTTTTCACATCAATTTTAGGTAAATTGGCAATATCTTGCTCTGTACGTACCGTTTTTTGGAATTTTGGGCCTTCACCTGTTTCAAAATACAAGCCTAAGCCCAAGGCATCAGGCACTGTCAAAATATCCGAAAACAAAATCGCTGCATCCAATTCATAACGACGTAACGGCTGTAATGTCACTTCGCAAGCAAAATCAGCATTTTTACATAAGGATAAAAAATCACCTGCGGTCGCTCGTGTGGCACGGTATTCTGGTAAATAACGCCCAGCCTGACGCATCATCCATACAGGCGTAGTATCAATCGGCTGACGATTTAACGCACGCAAAAAGCGATCATTTTTTAATATTGGAAAATTTGACATCTATATTTGCTCAAGATAATTTCATGCATCATAGCAAATTTATACCATAAGCTAAATGACTTTTAACAATCACTAAAATTTAAAATTCCTATCCATATTGAGTTTAAAATCTTCCAAAAGGACATCAACACATTGGTTTAAACAGCAGCACTGCCATACAGATTCACATAAAAAATGCCCATCCGAAGATGAGCATTTTTTATAAGATGAAGCTATATACAGATTAGAACTTGTATTTAGCCATCATGTTGATTGCTTGTTCTTTGTATGCTTTACCAGCAACGTCTTTACGTTGACCAAAGCCATATTCTACGCCCAAATCAACTGCTTTATTCGGACTATAAACAGCATTTACAAAGCCATGTTGAACAGTTTGGTTCAAAGATTGACCAACACTCTTCGCATATTCAGTATTGGTTTTATTACGCAATACACCATAGCCAAGCGTAGTTGTTACTTGTGGAGCAACTTGTACTTCAACACCAGTTAAAACCGAAGTGTATTGGTTTTGTTGACCAGCCGCATTCAATGTGTCTGTTGCACCAACGTTTGCTTTAAGACCACGTGCATAAGACACGTCTAGCAATACCTTTGCAGTTTCAGCAACTTTATAGTTGAAACCTGCAGCAAGTGCATAACCAGTTTTGGTTTTGTCTAGGTTTTTAACATAGTGTGGTACAACTAAGCCACGTACTTCTGCTGTACCCAGCCCCAAGTTTTGAGTTACTTTTGCTGATACAGCTGGTACACGGTAGTCGATCTCGTTAGCACCTGCTTTATCACCAGCAGTGTGTTGACTCTCTAAAGCAGCAGCAAATTTAGTGCCTGGTGCAACTTCTGTAGTGTAACGCACTTGTGGGTTACGTGGTGTAGCATCACCGCCTACTGGATCATTAAAGTCAATGATCGCTGGTTCATTGTTAGAGGCATAAAGTGAACTTGTTTGACCTACTAGGAAGTTATCATACGTCATGTAAGCATGACGAAGACGGAATGCCTTACCAGCATCACCAGCACCACGGAAGTCACCTTCGATTTTACCGCCAACGTTATGACCTTCTACAGGTGCTTTAAAGTCGAAACCAAAACGTGTAGCACTTGCGGTTGTGTTAAATTTCTTAACACTCGCACCCATATTGTCTTTTGACGCAACATCGTGGAAAATACCATCAGTACCACGAATCGCATAACCTGCATCAACACGAATATTACCGTAGAACTTCGCTTCTGCACCACCTTTAGTCATAAAGCTTAAATCATCTGCTTGTGCAAATTGGCTTGCCACAAGTGCAACAGACAACGCAACCGCAGTTTTAATTAATCCTTTGTTTTGCAAAGAAAGATTCATTTCTATCTCCAGATGTTCCTAGTGAACCGTTTGTAAACATAATTTCTCGAAAGGCTAATAGGTATTCCCACCTATATGGCGTACTGTGATAAGCACTGACCACATCGTGCTCATCACAATGGCTTGAGTTATCTTAATGCTTATACAAATATTTTGTAAAGTTTTTTTTGCGTTTTTTCATAAAAAGTAAGTTTTTGTCATAAGTCTTTCACATACATAATTTTAGAGACGCAGTAAAAGGTCTATCTTTATGATAATTATAATTATTTTTAATTTAAATAGCATAAATCATCAAGAAAAATTAAACTATTTAATGTGATACCATTCACAATAAATAAATTTCCAATAAAAATGCCCATTCGAAAATGGGCACTTTTTATGTGATTAAAATCAGCAAGTATTAGAACTTGTATTTAGCCATCACATTAACTGCTTGTTCTTTGTACGCTTTACCAGCAACGTCTTTACGTTGACCGAAACCGTATTCTACGCCTAAGTCAATTGCTTTAACTGGGCTATATACTGCATTTACAAAACCGTGGTATACAGTTTTGTTGAATTTGTCGCCTTGAGCTTTAGCAAATTCGCTCTTTGTATCGTTACGTAATACACCATAACCAACGTTCGCTACAAGTTGTGGTGCAACTTGGAACTCAGCACCAGCTAATACTGATGTATATTGGTTTTGACGGTATTTACCATCTACGATAGCGAAAGTACCTGATGAACCTACGTTTGACTCAAGACCACGACCATAAGCAACGTCTAACATTACTTTAGCTGGCTCAGCAACTTGGTAGTTAAAACCAGCAGCTACTGCAAAACCAGTTTTAGTTTTGTCAAGCGCAACAACGTGGTGTGGTACAACTAAACCACGTACAGATACAGCACCTTTACCAGCTAAGTCTTGAGAAAGATTTGCAGACAATGCAGGGATACGGTAAGTTGCACCGTCATTACCAGCAGCATGTTGGCTTTCTAAAGCAGCAGCAACAGTTGTGCTTGGTGTAGTTTGCATTGTATAACGTACTTGTACGTTACGGTCGCTGTTGTCACCGCCAACAGGATCGCTGTTGTCAATGATGCTTGGCTCGTTGTCAGAACCGTATAGTGAATCAGTTTGACCGATCAACCAGTTACCTGTAGTCATGTAAGCGTGGCGAAGACGAAATGCTTTGCTACCTTCACCATTGCCAGCGAAATCACCTTCGATTTTACCGCCAACTTCTTGACCTTCTACTGGTGCTTTGAAATCAAAGCCAAGACGAGTCAATTTTGCAGTTGTTACAAGTTTACCTACTTTTTCGCCATTGTTTGTTGACACATCATGGAACACTGCGTCAGTACCACGGATTGAATACGCAGCATCAACACGTACGCCACCGTAAAGTTTTGCTTCTGCACCATTTTTAGTTGTGAAGCTAATTCCTTCTGCTTGTGCGAATTGGCTTGCCATCAATGCCACAGACATTGCTACAACAGTTTTCATTAATCCTTTGTTTTGCAAAGAAATACTCATTTTAAACTCCTGATACTCATAAATGAGTGTAAGAAAATAATGTTTTAACGCAAGTGAATGCCATTTTGCCTGAATAAGGCATGACTGTAGCCTATCTACGCACACTTGTTAGTACATATGTTAGCGTCAATGTAAATATTTTGTAAAGTTTTTTTTGTTTTCTCTATTAAAAAATTTATTTTTTGTCAACTTTTACACATATCTGTGTATTTACATGACATAAAAATATAGCCTAATTTTATAATTCAAATATCAAATAAATTATCTTTTTGAATAAATCTAATATTTACTTTTCATATATATTGCTTTGGGCTATATTGATAAAGTTTATATTATTTATTTTCACTAACAGTCCATTTTTTTGTTTAGCGAAAATATGACGCAAAATTAGGAGCAGTTCATGTCAAATTCTGAATCAACTCAACAACAAAACATCCAAGCTGTAGATGATGCCATTACCTCTCGTCATTCAGTGCGTGCTTTTTTAGATCGCCAAGTAGATCAACAGGTGATTAAAGATATTTTAGCCGTTGCAAGCCGTGCACCGTCAGGCACCAATACCCAACCATGGAAAGTATATGTGGCGATGGGTAAAAAGCGTGATGAAATCGTTGAAAAAGTATGTGAAGCACAAAAAGCAGTCAGTGAAAATCCAGAATTAGCAGAACAATATCAAGAAACCTTTAAATATTATCCTGAAAAATGGATCTCGCCATTTATTGACCGTCGCCGTGAAAATGGTTGGGGATTGTATGGATTATTGGGTATTCAAAAAGGTGATAAAGACAAAATGGCAGCACAGCATCTGCGTAACTTCAAGTTATTTGATGCACCCGTAGCATTGTTTTTTACTGTCAATAAAGCCATGGGTATTGGCTCAAAAATGGACATCGCTATGATGATGCAAAATGTAATGGTTGCTGCCAAACCACGTGGTTTGGACACTTGTCCTCAGGCAGCATGGAATCATTTTCACCCGATCGTGACAGACCTGATGGGTATTCCTGAAGATGAAGAGCTGGTATGCACTATTGCTCTCGGTTATGCTGATCCTGATGCTTTAGTGAATACATTTATTACGCCACGTATTGCAGTTGATGAATTCACAACATTTTTAGAATAAAATGCATTGATGTCATCGTCCAAAAATCACTCATCATAACATGAGTGATTTTTTTTGATTAAATTAATGCGATCGCCTTGATAAATTTGGTGCATTTTCATCGTGCTTAAAGCTATAATTTATCTTATAAAAAATCGCTTTATTTCGAGTTCAACTTGGACAAACCACATCCCATAAGACGTATCGGCAATCATGCTCATTTTATGTATGGCATCCGCTTGGTATTGGCTTTTGCAGGTACGGCTTTTTTGCCTTACTATTTGGGGCAACAAGCCCTGACTATTCCGCTTTCGTTGGGCGTTATTGCTGCTGCACTGAGTGATATTGATGATCGCTTTTCTCTACGTTTGCGTAATTTATTGCTTACCTACATCGGTTTTTTTATCACTGCAAGCTTGGCTGAGTGGTTTTTCCCCATGCCAATCCTTTTTGGATTGATGCTGATTGTTGTTTGCTTTGTGCTGATTTTACTTGGCTCTTTAGGTCGCCGTTATGCTTTGATTAGTTTTGGCTGTTTGGTGATTTCAGTCTATAGCATGCTTGGTGTAGGTGTATTTGAACACTGGTATCAACATCCATTGTTGCTGTTGGCTGGTGCGATGTGGTATGGTTTTTTATCTACTTTAAGTTTTTTATTGTTTCCTGTCAGAGAAGTACAACAACATTTAGAACAATGTTTTCAAGAACTTGGACAATTCCTGCATGCCAAGGCAAATATTTTTGATGTGGATATGACCGAAGACAGCTATCAGCAAAGTTTGATTGATCTCTCTTTAGCCAATGCCAAAGTGGTGGATAGCTTTAATACTACGCGAGTTGCTCTCGTTACACGTCTAAAAGGCGATCGTGGACAACGTGATACAAGACAAAGCTTACAATATTATTTTATCGCTCAAGACATTCATGAACGTACGAGTTCAGCCCATATTGATTATCAACGTTTGGTGAAAGTGTTTCAACACAGCGATATTCTGTTTCGCTTTCAACGCATCTTAAGCTTGCAAGGTAAAGCGTGCCGTGATTTGGCACAGGCGATTCATTATCAGCAACACTATCAACACGATCGTCGCTTCAAACGTATCTTCGCCAATTTAAAAGCATCATTGGCACAATTACATCTTGAACATCAGTACAACCCAAAATGCTATGATGCCGTCAAGATCAACGCACTCAATGCTCTAGCAGTTAATCTCAAAGAAATCGATGCACAGTTACAATATATTGCCAAACAATCTTTATCAATAAGCAAGAAAAATTATGCCAAAGCCCTGCAAAAAGTAATGCAAACCGCATATAAAGATCAACAAAATACCGCACATGACCAACAAATAGAGGATGATAGTTTGGTCGATGAACGCCTAAATGGTTGGCAAGATATTCAACAACGTATCCAACGTAACTTCAATCCTGAGTCGATACTATTCCGTCATGCTATTCGGCTGTCTATCTTGTTGGTCGTGGGGCATACCTTAGTACAATTATTTCAGCTTGAACACGGTTATTGGATTTTGATGACCATTTTATTTGTTTGTCAGCCTAACTTTAACGCCACTGAACGACGTTTGAAACTAAGAATTTATGGAACTTTAGCTGGTATTGCGATTGGTAGCTTTATTCTCTACTTTATACCGTCTACTTTAGGGTTGTTGATTTTTTCAATTATTAGCGGTGTGCTTTTTGTACAACTTCGTGCACAACAATATGCACAAGCAACCATGTTTATCACACTCATGGCAATGATTAATTTTCATTTTGCCGATCCAAATGTCAGTGTCGCACTCCCTCGTGCCATTCATACCATTATTGGCTGTGGTTTGTCTTGGCTAGGTTTGATGTACATTTGGCCAGACTGGAAATTTCGTAGTCTCCCAAAAGTTTTGCAAAAAACCATGCAGAGCCAATGTGATTATCTACATGAAATTATTGTGCAATACGAACAAGGGCGTAATAACGGTCTGCCCTATCGGATTGTTCGCCGTCAAGCCAACAATTTGGATGCAGAACTGGCATCACTTATTTCAACTTTGGCAACTGAGCCTGACATTGATGAAGACTATAAACAAAATGCCTTTAAGATGTTATGCCTAAGCCATACCTTGCTCGGTTATATTTCGGCTTTGGGTGCTCATCGTGAATTGGTTGATAACAAAGACGTATTAGATATTTTGCATACTACACTTGATGATGTCAAAGGTGCATTGTTATTTGATCACAGCCCAAGCCTGAAAGTTCAAGCCGCATTAAATATACTTAAGCAAGAGCTCAACCAATTAGATGAACACAGCAGTGTTATTCTACAACAAGTCAGCTTAATCTTACATTTACTCCCTGAAATATGGCAACTCAAGCAGACATTGATTTTTGAAGAAATTGATGGTCATGTACATAAAACTGCATTAAGTTAATTTGCTGAACTTAATGCAGTCACACATTCTTAGATTAAAATTATAGAATAGATATAGTACAAATCGTTGGATTTCTCGCCAATTAACCATAGGTTTTGTAGGCATTTGGTGATAGAATACGGAAAATTTTTATGCTTTTTGGATCATCATGACTACACCGCTTAGCTATACTTTGCAACCCGTTCCTTATGAAGTCAGTGTTGAAGAACAACGCCACGCCCAACTAATGATGCTAAAAAGTTCTAATAAAATCAGTAATCGTACTTGGGCAATCTTAGGTGCATTGACTGCGATAGCGATTTTATGTCTTATTTTTATCAAAAATTATTCAACGATTTTTTCTTGGGTAATTTTAGCTGGTGTGATTACTTTTATCTTGGTGCGTATTTACGGTTTTGAATGGTATGCAAAACGTAAAATGAATGAAGTGCCAATCCAAGAAATTAGCGGTGTCAAATTAGGTATCCAGCCATTTGGTATGGTGATGCAACAAAAAATGGGCATGCAACAAGCGACTGGTAACATTGCTTGGAAAGATGTTGATGAATGGTATGATCATCCAGAGTTTTTGTTGATGACTTTTAAAGTCAAAGGTCAGCAAGGTTCTTTTTTCCTCCCTAAACGTATGAATACACGTCAATTTTCTTTCGATACAATTCGTAAGCATTTGACTGAAACAGTGGGTAGCCCAAAAAATTTTTAATACATTATAAAACTGGTGTCACTTTTCAACTCGGCATTTATCGCAAGGTAAATGCTTTTTTTTATTTAAAAATTCTGCCTGTCTCAGATGATGTATAAGTGGGCGTCAAAACTTTGTCATAATTACTGACTAAACTATAAGCCATTCAACAATCAGTAAAGGATATTTGACATGGCTGAACAGCATATTTCTTCAAATTTTGATCGTGAATTGGACAGTATTCATCAATATGTCGCACGCATGGGCGAATTATGTAAATCAAGTTTAGATATCGTCATGGATACGTTATTTAACGCAGATGAATTAGATTTAGATCGCATTTTGCAACACGAAGTAGATATTAATCAACTCAATGTCACCATCGATGCAGAATGCCAAGCCATCATCGCACGTCGCCAACCTACTGCCAGCGATTTACGTTTTATTATTACCATGAGCCGTGTCAGTATTGATTTAGAACGTATCGGTGATGAAATCAAAAAGATTGCTTTTATTATGCAAGATTTATTGGATAACTACCACGTTACCACACAAGAAATGTATCACACCTATCGCTTATCTACACTGACTATGCCGATGATGAACCGTGCCTTGAATGCGTTCCATCAGCTCGACACCAGTGCTTTTGCTGAACTGCGTGAGATGGATAATTTCTTGGATCAAGATTACCGTGAACAGATTCGTATCATCAGCACTTATATGGTGGAAAATCCACAACGTATTAGTATTTGGATTTGGTTAATGATGATTAATAAATCTTTAGAGCGTGTGGGTGATCACTGTAAAAATATCAGCGAACATATTATCTATTTGGTTGAAGCAGTAGATGTTCGTCATCAAAATGTCTCAAACAACCATTAATAAAAAATTAAAGTATTGTTTTTATTAAATTATTTTAAAGTGATTAAAATTATATCATCAGTCACAATTTTGACATATTTGATGATTATAGTTTTAGACAAGCGGTAGAGATTCAAGCCCTCACACAACAATCTCTACCAACTTTTTTTGATCCACTGCCTCAGGAAATGATTTCCATCAAGCTAAAGATCAGAAAAATCACCGATACATCAAAGATTGAGCATGATTAAATGACAATATCATGTTTCAGATTAAGGATGACGCTTTAAGCTTATTCACGTTAAAGCAATTTAACGCAACGCTAACGCCAGTTTTAGGCATATGTAGGTAAACAACTGTGATGAATTTTCGTAAAAAAACTTTGACAACAATTTGTGCAACAACTGTGGTGGCAATTGCCTTGGTTGGTTGTGGTAATAAACAAAATTCGACCACGCCAGGTACAGCGGGTGCGTCGTCTACCGCAGGTAGCCAACAACCTGTTACTGCAGGTCTTACTGGTGCAGGTGCATCTTTCCCACAACCCGTATATGTGCAATGGGCACAAGCATTTAAGGCTGCCAAAGGTGCACAAATCAATTATCAATCTATCGGTTCTTCAGGTGGTGTAAAACAAATCACCAGTAAGACTGTCGATTTTGGTGCGACTGATGCCCCAATGTCACCTGAAGATTTAGAAAAAAATGGTTTAGTACAATTCCCTACAGTAATTGGTGGTGTAGTGCCAATTATTCATGTAGATGGTATCAAAGCCGGTGAACTCAAACTTACTGGTGAAGTGTTAGCAGGTATCTATTTGGGTAAGATTGCAAAATGGAATGACCCAGCAATCGTTGCACTAAATCCAGATTTAAAATTGCCTGATGCCAATATCACTACAGTATTCCGTGCTGATGGTTCAGGTACGAGCTTTATCTTTACTCAATACTTAAGCGATGTATCGGCAGATTGGAAATCAACCGTCGGTGCTGCCAATACTGTGAAATGGCCAACGACCAATACAGGTACAGCAGGAAAAGGTAACGAAGGTGTAGCTACTTTTGTAAACAACATCAAAAACTCAATTGGTTATGTTGAATATGCTTATGCAAAACAAAATAACATGGCACATGCACAATTGAAAAATGCTGCAGGTCAATTTGTCCAACCTACGCAGGAAAGCTTTGCTGCTGCGGCTAAAGTAGATTGGGCTGGCACACCAGGCTTTGGTGTGAAATTAACGAACTCAGCAGATGCACAAGCTTGGCCTATCGCTTCAGCAACCTTTATCTTAATGCAAAAACAAGCGATTGATGCTGCAAAATCTAAAGGTGTATTGGATTTCTTTGAATGGGTATATAGCAGCGGTGATGATGCAGCAAAACAACTTGATTATGTTCCTTTGCCAGCTGAAGTAAAAACTTTGGTGCGTGCTGAATGGAAAAAAGTCGTTGATAATCAAGGTAAGCCACTTGTTCCATAATCCCTGAAATACACCGCACAAGGATGTGTAGTCACTCAGGGCGTATCAGTAGAGTCGATAAAAAATAAGCATAATTTCATATAATAACGCTGCACTTTACTGATATTATTTTGCCGTATAATGTGTTCACCACGGTACATTATACGGCTTTATTTTTTCCAATTTATCAGATTATTCAATATCTTATTAAAAATTTAAATCTTTTTGGATTGCTCAAAATAGTGTCATAAATTTGTCACAGTTTTGTCATGGTGATGTCATATTTGCTCCCTAATATAAGATCAGGTCCAAACTATGGAGATGATCTGCGTGATTTCGCAAGATAAACAACTTGATGCCAAATTAAAAACACAACGCCGCTTAGATTGGTTATTTGTGAATACCACACGTTTTTTTGCCCTTTTGGTTTTATCCGCTTTACTTGGCATATTGTTGTCTTTGATCGTTGGTGCTTATCCAAGCATGAAGACTTTTGGGTTGCAATTTTTTACCAGTAGCAATTGGGATACTGTCGCTGGTGAATATGGAGCTTTGGCTACAATCTACGGCACAGCTGTGACATCACTGATCGCATTGGTGATTGCAGTACCTGTAAGTTTTGGTATTGCATTGTTTTTGACCGAACTTTGCCCTGCACGCATCCAACGCTTTTTAAATTCTGCGATTGAGCTATTAGCAGGTATTCCATCGATTATTTATGGTATGTGGGGTTTATTTGTGTTTGCACCTTTATTCAGCAAATACGTACAGCCGCATATTATCGAGTTGAGTAAGAACATCCCGATTTTAAACCAATTTTTTACTGGCACACCGATGGGGATTGGTTTATTTACCGCAGGTCTTATTCTTGCCATCATGATTATTCCTTT
This sequence comes from Hubeiibacter jixunmingi, assembly GCF_041928215.1. Taxonomy (NCBI): domain Bacteria; kingdom Pseudomonadati; phylum Pseudomonadota; class Gammaproteobacteria; order Moraxellales; family Moraxellaceae; genus Hubeiibacter; species Hubeiibacter jixunmingi. Next base: position 23,265 of record NZ_JBHFHK010000029.1, read on the forward strand.
TATTTCATCAGTGATTAAAGATGTATTTGAGATCGTGCCAGAAATGCTCAAAGAGTCTGCTTATGGTTTGGGTTGTACACGCTGGGAAGTGATGCGTAATGTGGTGTTGCCTTATACCAAAACTGGTGTAGTCGGGGGTATTGTACTGGGTTTAGGACGTGCTTTGGGTGAGACCATGGCAGTGACCTTTGTGATTGGTAACGCGTTCAATCTCAGCATTAATAGTTTCCAATCAGGCGTGTCGATTACCTCTGCACTGGCTAACGAATTTGGTGAAGCAGTGGATCAACTGCACTTATCTTCCCTGCTCTATCTTGGCTTAGTGTTGTTCTTGATTACTTTTGCCATCTTGAGTATTGCCAAAATTTTATTGGTACAAATGCAAAAGCGTGAAGGTCAAGCACACTAATATGCCGCACTGATACATTTAAATTATTGGAATATATTGGAATTTGTCATGACAATTGCGACATCGACATTAAGTCAAACTAAAACTTCGCCATTTCAGGCGAGCAATCCTCAGCGTTACCAGCGTCGTCTTTGGGTAAATCGCTTCAATCTTACTATGTCTTGGCTGTGTATGGCTTTTGGTCTATTTTGGTTGATATGGATCTTGTACACACTTTTTTCTGAAGGTTTAAGCGGTCTAAATATGGCTGTCTTTACCCAAGATACCCCCGCACCAAACATGGAAGGCGGTCTGCGGAATGCATTATTAGGTAGTTTAATGCTCACCGTAAGCGGTTTATTTATCGGTACGCCGATTGGTATTTTATGTGGCATCTTTTTAGCAGAATTTGGTCGCCAAAGTAAAATTGCCAGTGTAATTCGCTTTATCAATGACATTTTACTTTCTGCACCATCCATTGTGATTGGTTTATTCGTGTTTGAACTTATTGTTGCACAGCAAGGTCACTTTTCTGGTTGGGCAGGTTCAGTTGCCTTATCTTTATTGGTCATTCCTGTTGTAGTACGTACCACCGAGAATATGTTGGCACTGGTACCGAATAGCTTACGTGAGGCAGCATACGCACTAGGTACACCAAAATGGCGATTAGTCACTATGGTCACCTTAAAAGCCGCCAAAGCTGGGGTGATGACAGGTGTATTACTGGCATTTGCTCGCATCGCAGGTGAAACCGCACCATTATTATTCACCGCCTTGAACAATAACTTCTTTAGCACGGATATGAATGCACCGATTGCCAATTTACCGAATGTGATTTTCCAATTTGCGATGAGTCCTTATGAAAATTGGCGTAGTCTTGCATGGACAGCAGCATTGATTATCACTTTAACTGTATTATTTATCAATATCTTAGCACGCTGGTTAAGCAGCAAAAGCCATTGATAGACCCATTTGAATAGGATATAAATGATGAACGATATCGTAATTAACACCCCAACATTTGCAACACAACAAAGCGTTACGATGCCTAATGACAGTCATGCTGCCAAGCTGAGTATTCGTGATCTTAATTTTTATTATGGGCAATTCCACGCCTTAAAAAATATCAATCTAGATATTAAACAAGGTAAAGTGACAGCATTCATTGGTCCATCTGGCTGTGGTAAATCTACACTTCTACGTACTTTTAATCGCATCTATGAGCTTTATCCAAATATGCGTGCTGAAGGCGAGATCTTGTTTGATGGACACAATGTGCTTAGTAAAGATGTAGATGTCAATTTATTGCGTGCCAAAATTGGTATGGTTTTCCAGAAACCAACACCTTTCCCGATGTCGATCTATGATAACGTTGCTTTCGGAATTAAGCTCTATGAAAATCTAAACAAAGCCGAATTAGATGACCGTATTGAATGGGCTTTGAATAAAGCTGCACTGTGGAATGAAGTCAAAGACAAACTAAAACAATCAGGAGCATCATTGTCAGGCGGTCAGCAACAGCGTCTATGTATCGCACGTGCTGTGGCATGTAAGCCTGAAGTATTATTACTTGATGAACCCACTTCGGCACTTGATCCAATCTCGACTTTGTTTATTGAAGAGTTGATTACTGAACTGAAAAATGATTATACCATCGCCATTGTTACACATAATATGCAACAAGCGGCACGCGTTTCGGACTATACCGCTTATATGTATCTCGGTGATTTAATTGAAATTGGCAAGACCCAAGACATTTTTAATCGCCCACAGAACAAGCAAACGGAAGATTATATCACAGGTAAATTTGGCTAATTTGATTCAGCCTTATTTGTAGAGATTGAGATCATTTTGATCCCTATTTTTGGTGAAATGAGAATCACGATACAGGAGAACAGCCAATGCAACATGCACCAACCGTATTGGTTATTGAAGATGAAATTGCCATTGCAGATGTGATCTGTATGGCATTAGAACAGGCAGGATTTCGTACGCTTATCGCTGAAAATGCAGATCATGCATTATTTATTATTCAAGGAAAATTGCCTGACGTACTACTGGTAGACTGGATGTTGCCACGTCAATCAGGTTTGAGTTTGATACAACAATTACGCCAACAACAACGTACTGCCAAATTGCCAATCATTATGCTGACCGCAAAAGGTACAGATTACGATCGTAGCGAAGGATTGGACAATGGTGCGGATGATTTTATTGTTAAACCTTTCTCGCCCAAAGAGCTTATAGCACGTATTCAAGCACTGTTACGCCGCCGTAATCCTGAAAAAACGGAAAATATTGTGGTACAAGGGCAACTCAAACTCAATCCAAAGACGCAATGTATTCAATATGGTGAACAAAATATTAATTTGCCAAGTAATGAGTTTAAAGTATTACATTTTTTGATGACACATCGTGACATTTTATATAGTCGCCGTGATTTACTGAACCACATTTGGGGTGATCACTTGTTTATTGAAGAGCGTACTATAGATGTTTACATCAAACGAGTCAGACAAAAGCTCAAACCTTTGGGTTTATCTGAATATATCCATACCGCACGCAGCAAAGGTTATTATTTCGCACCAATGTCTTAATTTCATTCATAAAAAAAGGTGCTGAATTCAAATCAGCACCTTTTTTATGGTAGAAATCATTCTGTAGGAATAATATGCTCAAGGATCATCTTCGGATCAACATAGATCGCTTCACCTGTAGTTGTACGCTCCATTGCGACCAAGATATTATTTTCCACGAGCTGTGGCAAAATCTCTTCTAACAGCATTCTTAGACTAATGAGATGTGGCTCGTAATCTTTCCAATCTTTTGCACAGTTCATCAATGCTGATGACTGTTTACTCCAAATTGGCATTGCCTTATCACCATGACTGGTCGAACATAATGCCCAATGATCGCTGGCAAGTCCCCATACATGGTTAATGGCAACGATTTGATGCAGAAAATCGATGTAAGACTGCTGATAGAATTCTTCCTGAGTCGGTAATGCAGCTTGGCTTTTACTAGAACGACGACGTTGATATGGATTACTCATGGCGTTAAGCTTTTTTGATTATGAATCTGAGGATATGGTGGGTGCTGACGGGATCGAACCGCCGACATTCTGCTTGTAAGGCAGACGCTCTACCAACTGAGCTAAGCACCC
>NZ_JBHFHK010000030.1:0-25214 GCF_041928215.1 Hubeiibacter jixunmingi
GAATGAAATTAGTGGCAGGATTTATAAATTGGCAAGTTAATCGCTAAATTTACATTTTCGAAAGAGGTCTAATGAGATTGCAAGTTTTTATGGATTACTTGGTAGTATAAATAAGTCTCAATTTTTATCTCTTATTCTCATTAATATTTTTATATTATATTCTTGATAAAAAGTAACCCTGATTATGCTCATTTTAATACATGGATTATTTTCTTTTATCCTATTTTATTTTTATTTATTCCTTTGTTTTGGATTTTTGCGAAAAGATTTCAAAATCCAACAGTTAAAGGCAGAATAATATAACTTGATTGAAAAAAGACCATCTTTAAAAGACGGTCTTTTCTTTGGTCGTTGTTGAAAGACCAATTATTTTACTGATTTATCTTCCAATTGTGGTACATCCGAACCCGAACCCACTGCCAATAAACCTGTTTGGCTATAAATACCTAACTTTTGGCGTGTATCGGTGATGTCCAAATTACGCATGGTTAACTGACCGATACGATCCATTGGCGTAAATGCTGCATCTTCGGCTTTTTCCATAGTCAAACGCTCTGGCTCATAAGTTAAATTGTCTGATTCAGTATTCAAAATACTGTAGTCATTACCGCGACGCAATTCCAAAGTCACCGAACCAGTAATCGCTTTCGCCACCCAACGCTGAGCAGTTTCACGCAACATCAAAGCTTGGCTGTCAAACCAACGACCTTGGTACAACAAACGACCCAAACGTAAACCATTAATACGATATTGTTCAATCGTATCTTCATTATGAATACCCGTCACCAAACGCTCATAGCAAATATGCAATAACGCCATCGCTGGGGCTTCATAAATACCACGTGATTTGGCTTCGATGATACGGTTTTCGATTTGGTCAGTCATACCCAAACCATGACGACCGCCAATTTCATTGGCTTTTAGGAATAATTCCACCAAGTCATCAAAACGCTCATCATTCAACGCCACAGGCACACCTTGTTCAAAAGTGACTTTGACGATTTCTGCATCAATTTTGACATCATCACGCCAAAACGCTACACCCATGATTGGCTCAACGATTTTTACGCCTGCATTTAAATATTCCAAATCTTTGGCTTCATGCGTTGCACCAAGCATATTTGAATCGGTAGAGTAGGCTTTTTCTTTTGACATTTTATAATCAAAGCCATTGTCAATCAGGAATTGTGACATTTCTGCACGACCGCCCAATTCATCGATAAATTGTTGGTCTAACCAAGGCTTATAAATTTTTAAATTTGGATTGGTCAATAAACCATAACGATAAAAACGTTCAATATCGTTACCCTTATACGTCGAACCATCGCCCCAAATATGCACATCATCTTCTGCCATCGCTGTAACAAGCATAGTACCCGTCACCGCACGACCCAAAGGTGTGGTGTTAAAATAAGGCATACCACCAGTGCTAATATGGAATGCACCGCATTGAATTGCTGCCACGCCTTCACGAGCAAGTTGCAAACGGCAATCAATCAAACGGGCTTTGGCTGCACCGTAATTTTCAGCTTTCTTTGGAATCGCATCATAATCATCTTCGTCAGGCTGTCCAAGATTAGCAGTGTAAGCATAAGGCTCAGCGCCTTTTTGTTTCATCCATAATAGGGCTGCTGAAGTGTCCAAACCACCCGAAAAGGCGATACCGACTTTTTTGCCGACTGGCACTGATTGTAAAATGGTAGCATTACTCATACGATACTCTTAATTCATCCAAACATAAAAAATCTATCTTGCCATCACTGGCAGATAACGAAAAATGTTTTATGATTTTACAAGCGATAGCTAGATAAGGTAAAGCGAAAAAAACATAAAAGCTTAATTTTTTGCAACAAATTAAATGCTATGTTTTATTGTTAGATGTAGATGTGGGGACTTTTCCTAAAATTGAACACGCAACCCATGCGGGACCAATCAATAAAAATTGTAAATCTTGGAAAAAGGATGGCTTTTTGCCTTCAATTTTATGCCCGACAAATTGCCCAATCCATGCAATGACAAAAATCGCCAACCACACTGTCCAAGGCACAGCCACAAAAGTCAAAAATGCCAATATCATCAACATAAAAATCAACATGGCAATCCCTAAACTGATTGATAATCTTAAATAAAATATCGCAACCAAGGCGATGACGGCATACAAAGCATAAGGCGATAAGCCAAAAATCAAACCCATAATGGTGATAAAAATCACAGGTACGCATAGCCAGTGAATGCTTTTGTTGGTATGGTTTTGGTGGCTTACCGCATAATCCGCAAGCCAATCGTTTAAACTGCGTTGGGTCATCTGTCGTTCCTTGTTGTGATTACAATGTCTTTAGCATAAAGGATTTTCAACAGTTTTTAAATTATTTTCTCAATTAATTTAACTTTAAAATCAAGTAAAATCTTGACAGGTTGTCGTGTTTTTACTAAATTTAGAAATATTAACAAAATAATGTTGATCGTCTTATGGTTATCGCTTTCATATGCTTATAAAAACTAAATGATTTTTAGGTAGCTTTCAATGTACGGATTATTTTTAGTTTACTGATATTTTTGATCTTATTACTGTTTATTTATGATTTATTAGTGGATTTTTCATTCAATGAAAATCATGCAGAACATCAGGCATTAAAACGAAAATTTTCTATTTTATATGTGTTAAGTTATCTACCTTTGGTGTTTTGGATGGGAGTTTTGATTTATGCTGCAAGTAGCTCAGATTGTAGCATCAATTGTGATGCACATGATGCGGGTGAGCTGATTGCACAAGTCATTTATACAATGGTTTTACTGGCAACGATGTTTGTACACTTTTTATTTTGGTTGATTATTCCTAAAGAGAAAGTTTTAAATCAAAAAATGGATGCAGAATTTGTTAGTTTTTGGTCAAATTTTAAAATGTGGATCATTACAGGGGTATTGGCAGTGCCTATTTTGATTACAGGTTTATTATTTTTAATTATCGCATTGGTGTCGCCAAGTAGTGCAGTCTGATTTTTAGCTATGCTGTAAATTTCTATTCAAAGAAAATCAAAAAAAGAGCTTGAAATTCACCATCCTTGCCCTTATTTTATATGTGTATATCTTACTTTTAAAAAAATAAGTCTTTGAAAAATAAATTAAAAAATTTTATAAAAAGTAAAATATTTCCCTTGAAAAAAAAATTAGCATACCTATTTATATGACATGATTAACATTTTGATAGGACAAAAATAATGCGATTTGAACAATTTACCCAACGTTTGCAACAAGTGATTTCCGATGCACAACGTCTTGCTATGGGCAAAGACCATGCAGCGATTAGCCCTTTGCATATCTTAGATAACTTACTCAATGAAGCCGCCAATCAAAGCCTATTGCAACAAGCAGGGGCGAATTTACCACAGCTGAAACAAGGTCTGCAACAAGCCATCAATGATTTGCCGACTATTGCCCAAACGACTGGTGAGATTGGATTAGACCCTGAAGCGGTTAAAATTTTAAATCTAGCTGACAGCTATGCCCAAAAAGCAGGTGATGGTTTTTTATCAACCGATTGGGTGTTATTGGCTTTAAGTGAGCAAGGCAACAGCAAAAAACAACTTGATGCAGTCGGAGTGAAATCCCAAACATTGCGTCAAGTGATTGAAAAAATCCGTGGAGATGAAAAAGTGATCAGTAATAACCATGAAGAACAACGTGAAGCCTTAGGCAAATATACTATTGACCTCACTGAGCGTGCGTTGGCAGGCAAACTTGACCCTGTAATTGGACGTGATGATGAAATCCGCCGTACCGTGCAAGTGCTTTCTCGTCGTACCAAAAATAACCCTGTTTTAATCGGTGAGCCAGGGGTGGGGAAAACTGCCATTGTCGAAGGTTTGGCACAACGTATTGTTAATGGCGAAGTGCCTGAAAGCCTAAAAGGTAAACGTGTGCTATCGCTTGACCTTGGTGCATTATTGGCAGGGGCGAAATATCGTGGTGAATTTGAAGAGCGTCTAAAAGCCGTTTTGACTGATTTGGCAAAACAAGATGGCGAAGTAATTTTGTTTATTGACGAATTACATACGCTGGTTGGTGCAGGTAAAACTGATGGTGCGATGGATGCGGGCAATATGCTCAAGCCTGCTTTGGCGCGTGGTGAGTTACGCTGTGTTGGTGCGACCACATTGGATGAATATCGCCAATATATCGAAAAAGATGCCGCATTGGAACGTCGTTTCCAAAAAGTACAGGTCGATGAGCCAAGCGTGGAAGATACTATTGCTATTTTGCGTGGTCTAAAACAACGTTATGAATTGCATCATGGTGTACGCATTTTAGACAGTGCCATTATTGCCGCTGCCAAAATGTCGCACCGTTATATTACCGATCGCCAATTGCCGGACAAAGCCATTGACCTGATTGATGAAGCGGCATCTCGTATCAAGATGGAGCTGGACTCTAAGCCAGAAGTGATGGATAAATTGGAACGCCGTATTATCCAACTTAAAATGCAATTGGAAACCGTGAACAAAGATGATGATGTTGGTAGCCAAGCTGAAGTCAAACATCTTTCTAGCCAAATCGCTGATATTGAAAAAGAATATAACGATTTGGAAGAAATTTGGAAAGCGGAAAAAGCCTTGGTGGAAGGCACGAAACAAGCCCAAGTCAAGCTAGACCAAGCCCGTATTGCCTTGGAAAAAGCTCAACGTGATGGCGATCTTGCTGAAGCGGCACGTTTGCAATATGGCGTGATTCCAGAATTGCAAAAGCAAATTGATGCGGATGAAATGGTCGAAGAACGTGAAACCAAACTTTTGCGTGATAAAGTCACTGACAACGAAATTGCTGAAGTGGTATCGGCTGCAACAGGTATTCCAGTGGCGAAAATGCTACAAGGCGAGCGTGAAAAATTGTTGCATATGGAAGAATTTTTGCATCGTCGTGTAGTGGGTCAAGATGAAGCGGTGATTGCGGTCGCCAATGCGGTACGTCGTAGCCGTGCAGGTTTATCCGATCCAAATCGTCCGAGCGGTTCGTTCTTGTGCTTAGGTCCAACAGGCGTGGGTAAAACTGAACTCACCAAAGCCCTTGCCAATTTCCTTTTTGACAGCGATGAAGCCATGGTGCGTATCGATATGTCAGAATTTATGGAAAAACACAGCGTAAGCCGTTTGGTTGGTGCACCCCCGGGTTATGTCGGCTATGAAGAAGGTGGCGTTTTGACTGAAGCGGTACGTCGTAAGCCTTATAGCGTGGTGTTGTTTGACGAAGTGGAAAAAGCCCATCCAGATGTATTTAATATCTTGCTACAAGTACTGGATGATGGTCGTTTGACTGATAGTCATGGTCGAGTGGTGGACTTTAAAAATACCGTGATTGTGATGACATCAAACTTAGGTTCACAAGATGTGCGTGAATTGGGCGAAGATGCCGACAATGATGACGTGCGTGCGGTGGTGATGAATGCTGTCGGACAACATTTCCGCCCAGAATTTATCAACCGTATTGATGAAGTGGTGATTTTCCATAGTTTACGCAAGGCTCAAATGCGTGGCATTGCTGATATTCAGTTAAACCGTTTACGTCAGCGTTTGGCAGAGCGTGAGATTGGATTAAATATCACTGATGATGCTTTGGATCAATTGGTTGAAGTCGGTTATGACCCAATTTATGGGGCAAGACCGCTAAAACGTGCCATTCAAGCTGAATTGGAAAATCCATTGGCACAGCAAATTCTTGCAGGGCAATTTGTAGCAGGTGATGTGATTGAAGTTGGTTTAGATGATGGCGAATTGCAATTTAAAAAGCGTTTACTAAACTAAGTATTCATTGAGAAAAGCAACAGCTGAGTGGAAATACTTGGCTGTTGTTTTTTTATGGTAATAAGATAAGATTTTGACTTATAGATTAAAATTTTGGAATAATCATGGAAAAAATATTTTTATTTTCTATGGCATCAATTTTAGCCACTGCTTGTAGTGAAAAAGCAGCTTTAAATGCTACCGAACCGAGTGCATCTAATGTTCGTTCGACTAATTCCGTGATGCTTGATAATTCTACTCAAAATCCTTCAAGCAATTATCGTGTAAATCAATCAATAGGATGTGACGAGGCGGGTATTTCTTTGCCAAACTCATTAAGATTTGACTATCGATGCAAGTTTAATGATGGACGTGCATTAGTATCAACAGGTGAAGACGATCTTGAACGTTATGGTTTTGTGGATAGCCAAGGTAAAATCGTGATTCCTCTTCAGTTTGTTTATGCGGAAAATTTTAGTGAACAACTTGCTAAAATTGGTGTAGAAAAAAGCAATAAAGATGTAAAATTTGGCTATATAGATAGCAATGGTAAAATTGTGATTCCTGCTATTTTTGATGCTGTAAGTAGCTTTTCGGAGGGTGTTGCAGCTGTTATGATTGGTGATGAAGTAGGATTTATTAATCATCAAGGAGAATACACAGTCCAGCTTGGTACATTTGATGATTTTATCCGAGATATAGATTTTAGCAATGGTCCTGTAGCTGTTGCAAAAAATGATAAATGGGGTTTTATTGATTCAAAAGGCAATATAGTAATTCCTTTACAATTTGATAGTGTTACTGGCTTTACAGAAGGTGTAGCACAAGTTATGAAGAAAACATCAATGATAAGTGATGACTATAAGATTGCCTTCATTAACCAGTCTGGCAAACTTATTACTGGATTTGATTATGATGATGCAGGTCTTCTTGATGAGGGCTTTGCTTGGGTAAAAAAAATTGATTCAGTGAATAGGGCATCAAAAGCAGGTTTTATTAATGATTAAGGAAAAGAGGTTATTCCGCTTGAATATGACGATGTCAGTAGTTTTCGTGAAGGTTTGGCAATTGTCACGAAAGATAATCAAAAAGGCTATATTAATCAACAAGGAAAGATTGTGGTTCCTATAAAATATCATAGTGCTGATTTGTTTAATGGTGGAGTGGCAGTTGTGGGATTGGACGATAAGCTATATCAAATTGATAAATCTGGTAAAATTGTCGGAAGAATTGAGTAATCGTTTCAAAATACAATCAAAATAGACTTCCTGCGAAACGTGAATTGAAAGAAAACCGTTCGTCTTACGAAACAGTGTTTCTCAGGATTTCCTACACTTCCTTGCAAACCCTTGCAAAGCTTTAGTCGCTTTTCAGGTTCTCATCAGTTGTGAAGGATAAAATATTAATGTTCGGAAAAATGCAAAAACAAAAAATAAATAATATTCTATTCGCATGTGGATTTTTTATATGGGCTTGCTTACTTTTTTATTCCAACATTATTAATCCTGTTAAATACGAAAATATTCCTAAAAATGTACAAGAGTTGCCAGATATATTTAATATGAAAATGACAGAAATTACCCAAGGTCTGCCAGCACCCGCAGAAAAACAGTCGTATTATAAACCTAGCGTGGATTTTGGTTCATTGACTTATGATTATCCGAGCTTAGATAATAAAGACTTGGCAAGACTTTTAGAAAACATCAAGCATTCTAATTGGATTGAAGTCGAGAATGAAGATACATCCGATTCATTTTTGAGTTATTGCAATAAACAACATTATTCTTTGCAATTATACCAACATGATAAGCCATATATTAAAAATAAATTTTCTATTCGAATATTTGTAGAGCAAAGAAGTTATTGTATCAGTTCTTTTGGTGCTTAATATTGAATGCAATATTGAAAATAAACACTCAAATAAAAATAACTCAAATTTAATGAGAAAAATGACAATTTAAATTACTACTTTGAATTCATAAACTATATCTATCGAAGAATAATCATGTTTGATACGAAATTAAGATATCCTAAATCTGCCAAATGATAACGGCAATATAAAGGGCGAGTTTGCCATTTTGGTAAATCTTGGATATTGGCCTGAGCAAAATAAATAATCGGCAAATTCGGCTGTGTACTGGCAATATTGGCTTTACTCACATCAAAGCTAATCAAATCTGGATAGGCAAAATCTTTAAAAGACTGTTCATTGGTTGCACAATAAAAATGTAAACCATGTCTTGGAGCAGAAATATTTTCCTGTTTTAATTTTTCTTCAATATCATAATTCAAAGCCAAGTATAAACTATCATTTTGCACTTTTTGTTCGGCAATCATCAGTTTAGGTAAATCATGACAGGCGGATAAAATAAGACATATTGGCAATAATATAAGTGCTTTTGATGATTTTTGCATAGAAATGTCCATACAATACATTTTTAAGATCTCAAAATTCATTCTACATTTATTCTATCCAAATCACAAACAAGAAAAAAGCCACCGTAGTGACTTTTCCCGATTTTCAATGATTTACTGATTAAGATGCTTTTACCGCATCAATCAACTGCTTTTGACGTTCACGTAAGACTTTTGGTAAACGCTCGCCCAATTTATCGAACAGTTCAGTATGGCTTTCAAGTTCTTTCACCCACAAATCTTTGTCTTGTGAAGTGACTTTTTCAAAGCCAGCTTTAGAGAAATCAGAACCTGTCCAGTTCAAATCTTCATATTCTGGCACTAAACCAATTGGGGTTTCTACTGCGTTGCCACGACCTTCGATACGATCGATCATCCACTCCAATACACGAGTGTTTTGCCCAAAGCCAGGCCATACAAAGTTGCCTTGCTCATCACGACGGAACCAGTTTACATTAAAGATTTTTGGCAATTTATTGCCTGCTTGTTCAGCTTTTGCACCAACGGTTTCACCCAGTGCCAACCAATGTGCAAAATAATCTGCCATGTTATAACCAACAAATGGCAACATCGCAAATGGATCACGACGTACTACACCTTGCTGACCTGTTGCAGCAGCGGTAGTTTCAGAACCCATGGTCGCTGCTTTATACACGCCATCTACCCAGTCAAATGCTTCTGATACCAAAGGCACTGTATCAGCACGACGACCACCAAAAATAAATGCTGAAATCGGTACACCGTTTGGATTTTCCCATTCAGGATCGATCGATGGACATTGTGCCGCAGACACAGTAAAGCGAGCATTAGGATGAGCTGCTTTTTCTTCACCTGTATGACGTTCGCCTTTCCAGTTGGTGACATTTTCTGGTGCAGTTTTGCTTAAACCTTCCCACCATACTTCGCCATTGTCAGTAACTGCAACGTTGGTATAAATCACGTCTTTATAAAGCGTTGACATACAATTTGAGTTGGTCACTGTATTTGTACCTGGTGCAACACCGAAGAAGCCTGCTTCAGGATTGATGGCATATAAACGACCGTCTTCACCTGGCTTGATCCATGCAATATCGTCACCCACAGTTTCGATTTTCCAACCTTCATAACCTGCTGGTGGAATAAGCATTGCAAAGTTAGTTTTACCACATGCAGATGGGAATGCCGCAGCGATGTAGTGTTTCTCGCCCTTTGGATTGGTTACGCCCAAGATAAGCATATGCTCAGCCATCCAACCTTGCTCATGTCCCATTTTTGAGGCAATACGTAAGGCAAAACATTTTTTACCCAATAATGCATTACCACCATAACCTGAACCGAATGACCAAATTTCACGTGTTTCTGGATAATGTACGATGTATTTGTCGCTGTTACATGGCCAAGCAACATCTTTTTCACCATCTTTTAGTGGTGCACCGACAGAGTGTACACACGGCACAAATTCACCATCTGTACCTAAAATATCATATACCGCTTTGCCCATGCGTGCCATTTTTGACATGCTGACTGCAACATAAGGTGAGTCCGTTAGCTCAATACCGATGTGTGCAATATGACTACCCAAAGGACCCATAGAAAATGGTACGACATACATAGTACGGCCAGCCATACAACCGTCAAATAAGCCATTTAATTTTTCACGCATCTCGCTTGGTGCAACCCAGTTATTTGTTGCACCTGCATCTTCTTTGTCTTGAGAGCAAATAAATGTACGGTCTTCAACACGCGCAACATCAGATGGATCAGAGTTTGCAAGGTAAGAACCAGGATGTTTTTCTTCATTTAGCTTTTGCATGGTACCATTTGCGATCATCAAGTCGATGAGGCGTTGGTATTCTTCTTGACTACCATCACACCATTCAATTTTAGCTGGCTTAGTCAATTGGGCAATTTTTTCTACCCAAGCAATCAATTGAGGATGGCGAACAAATTCTGGAGTATTCATGGGGGTCATGGTTAAACCTGTATAATAAAAAAATTGCGACTCATCAGTACTATAAATTCGACTGAATTATACGCAAAACATATGTAAGATAGACTTAATAAACAGGGCTATTAAACCATAAAACTGATAAAATAGTAAGTCTAACACATTTTTACTTGCTTAGATTATGTTAAAAATATAAGTTAAGATGTTGTAAATTATAAAGAATATGCTTTTATTTATTTTATTGATTTTTATGATGATAAGTATTTACTTATTAAATAAAACTATCAAGAAATCATAAGTTCGACCACAAGTCAAAAGAAATACAATTATTGGTATGATAACAAAGTTTTATTATTCAATATGTTGGTTATTTTAAGACCATAAAAAGCACGCAGCAACCGCTTATGTTTGACATATTTGTCTTACACAAGCGGCTGTTTTGTTTTCTATTCTCTGATTTGAGATGTATTAGAATTTAAAATTTATACCTAAGTTGAAGTTACGTCCCATCTGTGGCATTTGCGGTAAAAAGGTTTCGTGTGCATAAACCTTTTCATCAAGCAAATTATTCGCCTTTAAGAAGACATCATATTCAGAGCGGCTAAGATTACCATGATAATTTAAACCGACATTTAACATATGATGACCAAGTGTTTTGGCTTCAAACTTTGACAATTTATTTTGATCAAAGACATGATAATACTCCATGTCACCAGAATAATGTTCATCAAAATCAGCCTTGACCCGTGTACCTAGACGCATTGGTGGTAGGCGTGGGGTATAACGGTCGGGATGCTGAATCACAGAGGTGTTGCCATATGCATCTGTTGCACCTGTCGTATCTGGGATATTGACCAGCTTACCTTTGACATAATCTCCAAATACAGACAAATGATAAGTAGGATTGACTTGATGGCCGATATTTCCTTCAAAACCATAAAAACGTGCAGGCGATTGCATATAACGATTGGCTCTAAATGCATTAACATCATTTTCGCTTGGCTGACGTCCAGCACTGCTACCATCTTTGGTACGACCGCTGTTCAATGCCAACAAGTAAATATAATTGTCAAAATCGTATAAATAGCTAGCGACTTTATAATCTAACTTTTCACCTTGATGTTTTAAAGCAATTTCAAAGTTATTTGACTTTTCTTTGGTTAAGGCATTATTACCAAACTCAAATGAATTGGTTGCCAAATGCATACCGTGTGCATACAGCTCTTGTGCATTCGGTATACGTTCTTGATGTGATGCAGTCACGGACAATTGCTGTGCTGGATTGATTTGCCAATGTGTGCCTAAGGCATAAGAATAGGCTGTTTCTTTATGTGGCTGTAAGCTTTCGGTGACATTTTTATAGGCTTCTATGCGACATTTTTTGGTGTTGCGACCACAGAATAGATTTTCTTCAATTGCATTTTTTAGAACGTCATCACTATACAGCATCGTGACTTTTTGGCACTACTTAAACCTGCTAATATGGCTAAGTTAAGAACGTTACGGCGAAGGTGCATGGATAGAGACCTGTATGGGATAAAATTGTTGAGCAGTGTTATACTATAACTTGTATAAAATACATATCTATAAAGAAAAAAGTATTGAACAGTCATAAAAGCTATGTAGATATTGATTTTATTCTTGATTGTTGTGTTTATAGCATTTTAAAGCAGCAGTGAAATTGTTAAAATCGTGTTTTAAATCTAATGATACGAGTAATGATTATGTCTGCCAAACAAGCTCAACTTTTTGCCGAAGCCAGTCGCTATATTCCAGGTGGCGTAAACTCGCCCGTGCGTGCCTTTAAAAGTGTCGGTGGTACACCAATTTTTATCAAAAAAGCCAAAGGTGCATATCTTTGGGATGAAGATGACAAACGCTATATTGACTATGTTGGTTCATGGGGTCCGATGATTTTGGGACATTCCCATCCTGATATTGTCAAAGCAGTGCAAGAGGCGGCTGAAGATGGCTTGAGCTATGGTGCACCGACTGTAGCAGAAACCAGTTTGGCAGAAACCATTTGCGATATTCTTCCGCACGTTGAGTTAGTGCGTATGACCAGTTCTGGGACGGAAGCCACCATGACTGCCATTCGTTTGGCTCGTGGCTATACAGGGCGTGACAAAATCATTAAATTTGAAGGCTGTTATCACGGACATTCGGATTCGTTATTGGTCAAAGCAGGTTCTGGCTTATTAACATTAGGTGAACCAACATCAAAAGGCGTGCCAGAAGACTTTGCAAAACACACTCTGGTGTTGCCATATAATGATAAAAAAGCTTTACAAGAATGCTTTGCTCAGTTTGGTAGTGAGATTGCTGGGGTCATTATTGAGCCTGTAGCAGGCAATATGAATTTGGTTTTACCGAAAGATGGTTTTTTACATGAAATCCGCAAGCAATGTGATGAACACGGTGCAGTCTTTATCATTGATGAAGTGATGACTGGTTTTCGTGTTGGTTTGGGCGGAGCGCATATGCATTATGATGTACGTCCAGATTTGGTGACTTTGGGTAAAATCATCGGTGCAGGTTTGCCAGTCGGTGCATTTGGTGGTAAACGTGAAATTATGCAATGCATCGCACCTTTAGGCGGTGTCTATCAAGCAGGCACATTGTCGGGTAATCCATTGGCAATGCGTGCAGGTTTGGCGATGTTTAAACATTTACGTCAAGAGGGTTTTTATGAAAAATTGACTGCACAATTGGCAAAATTACTGGCAGGTTTACAACAAGCGGCGGATGAAGCAGGAGTCGCGTTTAAAACCCAACAAGCAGGGGCAATGTTTGGTTTGTATTTTACCGAGCAAGATGACTTATCGAGTTTTGAGTCTATGCTGAATTGTGATATTGACGCTTTTAAACAATTTTTCCATGGTATGTTAGAGCAAGGTGTATATCTTGCACCGTCAGCATTTGAGGCAGGGTTTATCTCTTCAGTGCATTCTGATGAAGACATTGCACAAACTATTCAGGCGGCAAAAGTGGTATTTGCAAGCATGAAAAAGTAATGTAAGGTTGTCATTTTGATTTTGGCGGATGAGCGTGATCGTTTGCCTAAGAATTATACCGCACCATCAAAACAACCATAATTTACGTTATATAAATTATGGTTGTTTTATTTAAACTATTACTTTGCTAAGTTTACGCCACCGCCCAAAGCAACATTCAACGCCACCCAGCCGACTCGCTCTTGTAATTGGCTTTGTAAGAGCTGACTTTGAGATTGCAACATTTCGTCACGGGCAGTCAGTAGGGTAATTTGGGTCTCCAACCCTGCTTGAATGCGATTTTGGATTGCACGTTGATTTTTTTGTGCTACCACTAACATTTGCTGTTGTGATTGTTGCATTTTTACTGCGGTTTGATAGTTACTAAGGGCATCAGCAGCTTCTTTTAGAGCTTGATAAACGCTTTTGTTATAACGTGCGATCTGCTCATTATATTCCGCTTGCTTCTGCTGTAGATTAGCCTGTAATGCCCCAGAAGTAAAAATTGGCAAAGTTACTGTTGGTAAGATCGCACTCAATAAATTACTCGAGCTGGGCAATTCACCAATTTGCAAAGTAGATAATCCTGCCAAAGCGTTGATTTGAATATTTGGATAAAACTTGGTTTCGGCAGCATGAATGAGTTGCTGACGGCTATATATTGCTTCACGTTGTGCGGCGATATCGGCACGTTGTCCAATCAGATTGGCAGTCAATTGTTGTGTAGGGAGGCTTGGTAAAGTCTTGATCGGTTGCGGTGTCAAGTTAGCCAAAGCAGTTGGGCTTTGTGCGGTGAGATTAGCCAGTGCATTACGGATCTGATTGGCTTTATTATCAAGATCTTGAATCCCTACCTGCATCTGCAATATGGCTTGTTGGATTGGATAGCGTTGGTTTGCAGGCAGTAGACCTGCTTTAGCACGATCGAGTACCAATTGTTCCTGTTCTTTTTTTATGCCAATACGTTGTTGCAAAATGGCTTTTTGTGCAGTCAAGATTTGCAATTGCATATATTGTGCAGTGATGGCTTGGGCGAGTAGTAAGCGAGCTTGTGCCAATTCGTAAGCCGTAGCATTTTGCTTACCCAAAGCGACTTCGAGTTCACTTTTGTGTTCACCCCACAAATCCCAAGTCCATTTGCCTTTGAGCTGTACTGCTTTATAGCCGATGGTATCGCCAAAAATTTGCGATGCCAAAGAATCAGGATGACTTAACGATTCGTGATAAATCCCTGCGCCATTGGCAGCGATGGCGATTTGCATACCACGCTGTGAATCTGCCAAATCACTGCCGGCTTGGGCTTGTGCCAATCGGCTACTGACTGCCATCAAATCAGGCGATTGCTGCATGGCATGCTCAATCAAGCCATTTAAAGTGGAATCATTGAGCTGTGTCCACCATGTCGCAGATATTGGTGCAGTGACCTGATGTGTTAGTCCTAGCTGTTCCGTACTCACTGCTTTAGCCAATGTAATAGGCTTTTGTGGCTGTGTTGCACAGGCAGCCAGTAGACTACTTGCCAACATCATAGTCACGAGGCAACGATAATTTTTTAATTTTTTGAGATCATTCATGCGGTTTCCCCATCTTATTGACCATTACTTGCGGTATCAATCTCGGCATTCACCGACATACCTGGACTTAAATTTTCCAAACCATTTTGATTGGCATCAAATTCTAATTTCACCGCAATACGCTGAGCGATTTTAACAAAGTTACCATTACCACTGTCAGCACGAATCACGCTAAATTCAGCATTGGCAGCAGGGGCAATTTGAGCGACTTTAGCGGTAAATGTTTGACCATTTAAAGCATCAATACTGACCTTGGCACGCTGTCCAATTTTGATATTTTTCATATCAGTTTCACGCACATTGGCAATTACCCAATGCTTTTGTGGTACCAAAAACATCAATTGCGTACCTGCTGAGACCAATTGTCCAGTTTTTACAGATACTTCACCCAAACGTCCGTCCGCTGGTGCATAGACTGTGGTATGCCCCAATTCTTGTTTTGCCAAATCAACAGTAGCTTGTGCATTCGCAATGCCTGCATCAGCACTGGTTTTACCTGTGCTTACGCTCAAAATATCTTGCTGAGCGACTTTGTACTGTGCTTGAGCTTGAGCTAAACCCATTTCTGCTTGTTCTACAGCACTCTTGGCTTGATCATATTCACGTCCTGCAATACCTTCACTATCTTTGACACTTTCAATACGTGCAAAGCTTTGGCGAGCGATTTTCAATTGTAGTTCAGCATTTTTAACTGCAATAGCACGGGCTTGTAAATTGGCATCAGCATTGTGGCGACTTTGTGAAACTTTGTCCGTATTGGCATTTTGTGCGGCAAGTCCTGCTTCAGCTTGGGCGACTTTTGCTTCATAAGGGCTAGAGTCAATCTTGACCAAAGGGTCGCCTTTTTTCACTTGGGCAAAATCACTGACAAGCACTTCTTGCACATAACCTGAAACACGTGGGCTGATTACCGTGGTTTGTCCACGTACATAAGCATTGTCTGTAGTCACAGTATGACCTGTAAAAGGCGGTAATTTCCACGTATACAATGCCAACAAAGCACCACCAACGATCAATGCAATAAACAAAATTATCAATGCTGGATTGCGTTTTTTGGGTTGCCAATTATCGCTAGATGGATTGGCAGTATTACTTGTAGCTGTATCGTTTGGCTGACTATTTGCTGTAGCGTTTGTTTCGAGCTGGGCATCATTCACGCTAGGTGTGGTCGCTTGTGATGTACTATCGATTTCGTTTGCCTGAGACGTTGTTGTAGAAGCGTCATTTTGATGGTCAGGAGATTGATTCTGGGTCATGATTTTTAACCTAAATAATAAATTTGATATCAATTAACGTTTGAGCATAGCAAATAATGCTTGTTTCTCTTGGGCAATGATGTCGATTTTATAAATACGACGATATACCCAAACCAATAGGGTGATGACAAAAGCAATTGTTGCCATTGAACTCATCAAATAAAAGAAATCGTTATACGCCAAAACAGTCGCTTGCGTTGTAGCTTGGTTCACTGTTTGTGCAACGGCTTTACTTTGTAATACGGCTATATCACTACTTTGCGATGCATAACCTTTTGCTAGACTTTGCACGTACTCTGCAAATTGCGGATGCGTCAAGTTAAAGTGTTGTGAAATATCCGCTAAATGTACGCGAGTTCGAATCGTCAAAAAAGCACTAAAAATCGCTGCACCAGCCAAGCCACCTATGGTTTGTGATAGACCAAACACCGCAGAAAAACTCATAATATGTTGCGGTCCTTTGGCAATAGCACGTACCAAACCTTCTAGCATCATTGGACCTAAGAAATATAAGGCGGAAAATGCCATAATCGCTTGGCTTATATATAACTGTGCTGGACGTGTATTTAGTCCGACACGACTGTCTAACCAAGCAGCCAAAGCAATACCAAATAAAGCCACCACGACTGGACGACGGATATCATTGATGTCTAAACGTACGATACTGGCAATGATGCCAAACAAAGACGCAAAAAACACCACGGTATAAAAGGTCGTCATTTGCTCGCCTGACATACCCAATGTTGCCATTAAACCTGCTGCACCAACGGTTTGTTCTGAGGTCAAAAAGCGTACTACAGCACCAGTCATCGCAAAAGCTAAAATCTGAGGCGTGGACATCCAGCTGACGTCCAAGATAGGATCTTTGCGATATGCTTCAAACAACAAGGCAAAACCAACACAGATGACACTGCCAGCCAACAACCAGCCAAGCCATGGGGTAGTCCACCACACAATCCGACCTTGCACCAAAAAAGCACATAATAATGCAATACCCGTAGCGAACAGCAATAGACTTATCCAATCGCTAAATCGAAATACGTTTTGCGTTTGTCCTGGAGGAATAGGTAATAACCAAACTAGACCTACACAAATCGCAGTGAGTGCAAAAGAGAAGTAGAATAATAATTGTAAATTGCCGTTCAATAATAAGTCGGGAACAATCATTTGTGCCAAAGGTGTGCCCAATTGCATAAGTCCTAATGCCAACGATACACCAATAATTTTGGCGGCAGCGGGCAAACCTTGCATGATATAAAACATACCAAGTACCAATAATCCACTGGCTGCCAAGCCTGCACAAGCACGAGCAAAAATCTCTACATAATAGTCGTGTACAACAATCTGTAAACCATTGGCGACCAAGAGTAGGATAAGTACCCAGCTGACATACTTTTGAATACCAAAATGCTGACGTACTCGAAAGAAGAAAATACTGGCTGTGGCGTAAGTCATATAATATGCGACCTGTATCCACCCACCTTGTAGTAAATCTAAAGCAAAATCGCCACGAAGCTGGCTTAAAGCACTGATCAGTAGGCCATTTTGTAGCCCTGCCATCAACGATACATAAAAGCCGATAAGTAGATAAGCAATACGGCGTTTTTTATCATGATCAGGTGAAGCAGGTGAGCCAATCATCATTGGCATTTCATGTGGTTTGAATTGATAACCATTGGATTGAAAAGACATGATTAATTTTCCTATAAATAGCCTTTAATCCGAAATTTTTGCGGACAAAAATCCTGTTTTTAATAATTCAGCAGCACGGCGGATAGAATGCTGTCGCTGTTCAGGATCGTCATTTAATGCCGAACCAATCAACATTCGTCCAAATAAAAAAATATCATACGTTGTCAAATCGGCACGGCACTGTTGTTTTGATTTTGCTTGTACCAACACATCTTTAAACAACTGATCGATAAATTGCAAGATAGCATTACGCATACGTTGATGCTCAGCCATCGACCACCAGTACTCAAAGATAAACATATTTTTGATGGTTTGTTCGATCATCAAATCGAGCAAGCGTAAAAAAGCATCATGATGATTTTGCAGTTTGCCAGCATCTTGCATGATATGAAAAAAAACATCTTGCGTGAGTGCAAGCATCAGTTGTTCACGATTCGAAAAGTGACGAAAAAATGTCGCACGCGAAACACTAGAGTGCTGCACGATTTCATCTAGGTTAATCTTTGCACCGTACTGGTCCAACAGCATGTGTGCCGCTTGCAAAATCGACTTATATGATTTTTTTGCATCAGCACGTGTCGGTGTGGGGTGAAGTATGACCATTAAAATGAAACTCAATGTCTTATTTTGACGAAATGATACTATAAGTCTTATTTTTGTCAATGCTCTGAAGATAAGATTTTTTATCATATCTATTTTTGCAGTTACAATCCTTGTACCATTCTTTGCTCGTGAATGCTTTGCCAATATCAATTTTACGTTATACTTAAAGCGTTTAGAGTTAAGCACAGCTCATCGCAATGCTTAATTTAACGAAACAACTTATATTTTGGAGAGTAAAAATGGCTTATACATTACCAGAGCTAGGCTACGCATATGATGCATTAGAACCACATTTTGACAAAGAAACGATGGAAATCCATCACAGCAAGCACCATCAAACTTACGTAAACAACTCGAATGCCGCTTTAGAAGGCTTCTCAGAGTGGGCGGACAAAAGTGCTGAAGAAGTGATTGCCAACTTAGATAAATTCCCTGCGGACAAACAAACTGCTGTACGTAATAACGTAGGCGGTCACGCTAACCATAGCTTGTTTTGGACTATTTTAAAAACAGGTACGACTTTGCAGGGTAGCCTAAAAGAAGCGATTGAACGTGACTTTGGTTCAGTAGATGCGTTCAAAGAACAATTCGAAAAAGCTGCACAAACTCGTTTTGGTTCAGGTTGGGCATGGCTTGTTGTAGATGGCGGTAAATTAAAAGTTGTGTCTACAGCAAACCAAGATAGCCCGTTGATGGGTACAGCTGTTGCAGGCTGTCAAGGTCAGCCAATCTTTTGTTTAGACGTTTGGGAACATGCTTACTACTTGAAGTACCAAAACAAACGTCCAGACTACATCAAAGCGTTCTGGAGCGTGGTAAACTGGGACGAAGCACAAAAACGTTTTGATGCTGTAAAATAATCGTATCGCCTTTTTTTGGTTACGATAGTCGAGTCAGATGTTCTGTTTGACTCGGTTTTTTATTTTTGAGTATTTTACGGTGAAAAATACAAGATAAACACGCTCATCATTATCGATACAAAATTTAAAAGGCAAGCAAGTCTTGATTTAGAGTTTTGAACATAGATAAAAAGCTAAACATTGCATAATCACATAATTAATTTTTAAGGACAAATTTTTCATAAACATTATTTTTTTATTTAAAAAAATCCAAAAATTGGTTAGACTTTAAAACAAAATTTTTACAAGAGATGCTTAATCATGTCAGTACAGCCAAAACGCCAAATTCTCGTTACCAATGCCTTGCCTTATGCCAATGGTCCTATCCACATGGGGCATTTGCTCGGCTATATCCAAGCAGATATTTGGGTACGTGCGATGCGTGCGATGGGACATGATGTGACTTATGTCTGTGCCGATGATGCACATGGTACAGCGATTATGTTGCGTGCCGAAGCCAATGGCATTAGTCCAGAGCAACAAATTGCCAATGTGCAAGTTGAGCATGAGCGTGATTTTGCAGGCTTTTTGGTTGATTTTGACCATTATGACTCAACCAATAGCGACACCAACCGCAAACGTTCAGAAGAAATTTATCTTAAAAATCGTGAAGCAGGCAATATCAGCGTCCGTCCTGTGACACAATTATTTGATCCTGAAAAACAAATGTTTTTATCGGATCGTTTTATCAAAGGCATTTGTCCAAAATGTGGTGCACACGACCAATATGGTGATAGCTGTGAAGTGTGTGGTACAACTTATAATGCCACTGAATTGCTTAATCCATATTCAACTTTAAGCGGTGCAACACCGATTGAGAAAGATTCGGATCACTATTTCTTCCAATTGCCAAACTTTAGTGAATATTTACAAGGTTGGACGCGTGACGAAGGGCGTTTACCGGTATCGATTGCCAATAAGCTTGATGAATGGTTTGAAGCGGGCTTGAATGATTGGGATATTAGCCGTGATGCACCGTATTTCGGTTTTGAAATTCCTGATGCACCGAATAAATATTTTTATGTTTGGGTTGATGCACCGATTGGCTATATGGCAAGTTTTGAAAACTATATTGCTGCCAAACGTCCTGATTTAAATTTTATGGATTTTTGGAAAAAAGATTCTGACAAAGAAGTGTATCATTTTATTGGTAAAGATATTGTCTATTTCCATGCTTTATTTTGGCCTGCGATGTTGCACGGGGCAAATTACCGCACTCCGACATCATTGTTTGTAAATGGTTTCTTGACCGTAAATGGCGAGAAAATGTCTAAATCTCGTGGTACATTTATCAAAGCAGAAACCTATTTACAGCATCTGAATCCTGAATATTTGCGTTATTACTTTGCATCACGTTTATCTGATAAAGTTGAAGATGCGGATTTGAACTTGGAAGATTTTTCACAAAAAGTGAATTCGGATTTGGTTGGTAAAGTGGTGAATATCGCTAGTCGTTGTGCCAAATTTATCAATACGCAATTTGATAATAAATTATCAAAAACTTGCAGTGAAAATGACTTGGTGAATGAATTTATTACCGCAGGTGAGAGCATTATTCAGCATTATGAACAGCGTGAATTTAGCACTGCAATTCGTGAAATCATGGCATTGGCAGACAAAGCTAATCAATATATTGATGAGAAAAAACCTTGGTCACTTGCTAAAGATCCTGCAAATGCTGATGAAGTGCAAGCGATTTGTTCAGTAGGTCTGAATTTATTCCGTCAATTGGTGATTTATTTGGCACCAGTATTACCAAAATTGGCAAACGAAGTGCAAGAATTCTTTAAATTAGAGTCGTTTGATTTTGCATCTCGTACGCAAATTTTACTTGACCATGAGATTGCGACGTTCCAACCGTTAATGCAACGTGTGGATAAAAAAGCCGTTGATGCGATGGTCGATGCATCAAAAGAAAGTTTGCAACCACAAGCAGAAAAAACTGCCCAAAAAGCAGAGAAAAAACAAGTGGATAAAGCAGAAACAAAAGCTGATGCAAGTGAGTTTATTGGTATTGATGATTTTGCCAAAGTGACTATGACAGTTGCCAAAGTGCTTGAATGCAACAAGGTTGAAGGGGCGGATAAGCTCTTACAATTTACCCTTGATGTTGGTGAAAAAGATGAGCAAGGGCAAGTGAAAACTCGTAATGTGTTTAGTGGGATTGCTAAGTTTTATCAGCCTGAACAATTGCAAGGCAAGACGGTGGTTTGTGTGACTAATCTTGCACCACGCAAAATGAAGTTTGGCATGTCAGAAGGGATGATTTTATCGGCAGAAAAAGACGGTCAATTAACAGTGATCTTGCTTGATGATGCCATTCCTGCTGGAGCGACTTTGGCTTAATTGCTGTCGTGATGTGAATAAATTAAGGCGAGATTTGTTCTTGCCTTAATGTTTAACTAGCCATTTTTGAGTGTTTTTTCTATAATAAGTGTCAACTCTCAATTTTCTAGAGCAATTTCTATGAAAAAGTTACTGATCGCCAGTGTAGTACTCGTTGCTGCACCATTTGCTCAAGCCGATACGTTGTATGGTGTTTTTGCAGACGCCAACTATTGGCACACTTCAGCATCTGCGACCGAAAGCAAAGTCGATACTGACTATAAGAACCAAGGTCAGATGATGCTATCAGCAAGTTTGGAACATCCTGTGCCTTTGATTCCCAACGCACGTTTACGTTATACCACATTGAATGGTACAGAGAAAAACAATGCCAATGGTGAAATCAAAGCCAATAACACAGATGCTATTGCTTATTACGAAGTACTAGACAATGTGGTAAGCCTTGATTTGGGTCTAGGTGCAAAACGTATTGATGGTGATGTCAAACAACGTGGCGTTAGTCGTATTGATCTCAATAAAACCATGCCGATGGCATACGCATCAGCAGGAGCAAAATTGCCATTTACAGGTTTATCTGCCAAAGCAGAATTGGGCTTGGGTTATGGTAAAAATGTAAAAGCGACTGATGCCTTGGCAGAATTAAAATATGATTTTGTCGATAAAGCCTTGGTCGATGTCGGTGCAAAAGTCGGTTATCGTATTGTACAAGTTGATTATGATGAAATGACTAATAAATACTTGGGTTCAGTATTTGGTAGTCAAGTGCCTTATAAAGTCGATTTTAAAGGGCCGTATGTTGGTTTAGAAGTGCATTTCTAAGCTCATACTTGCACAAAAGAAAATACCGTATTCATGACAAATACGGTATTTTTTTATCTTGGAAAAATTAGCGATGGAACATACGGGCTTTATCGCGTTGCCAGTCACGGTCTTTTTCAGATTGGCGTTTGTCATGCATTTGCTTACCTTTTACCAAAGCAATTTCTAGCTTGACCAAATGCCCTTTCCAATAACACGCCAAAGGTACACAAGAATAACCTTTTTGGTTCACCGCACCGAGTAATTTATCAATCTCACGACGTGATAATAATAGTTTGCGTGTGCGTGTGCTTTCTGCCACGACATGCGTTGATGCAGACAATAAAGGCTGAATCTGTGCCCCAAAAAGAAATGCTTCATTATTACGGAAAATAATATAGCTTTCGACCAAGCTCATACGCCCAGCACGCAATGATTTGACTTCCCAGCCTTGTAATGACATGCCGGCTTCAAATTTTTCTTCGATAAAGTAATCATGACGTGCACGCTTATTTTGAGCAATTGTACCGCCTTGATTTTTTTTCACAACTTTGGCTTTTACTGACATAGCTTTCTACAAATAAATTTCAATTTGATTGTATGATAACAATTTTTTGCTCTGTTTGCTGAGCTTTTTTGCTGTACTGTTGTGAACGAATGGGGCTGTATTGCTAGAATTTTTACAATCATTTCAAAACAGACTTTTTAAATCCGCAAAAGCCCTTTAAAATAGCCTGTCCATATTTTAAATTTTTCAGAGCTTGAACATGCCAAATCCTGACTTGAATCCGCAACACATCCAACAACAAATGCGACAATTGATTCAATTATTACAACAACACAATCACGCTTATTATGTGATGGATAATCCAACGATTAGCGATGCAGAATACGATAGCCTTTTTCAACAATTACAACAACTTGAACAAGACAATCCACAGCTTTTACAAGCCGATAGCCCTACACAAAAAGTCGGTGGGCAAGTGCTAGATAAATTTAGTAGCGTGGTGCATCAAGTGCCGATGTTGTCGCTCGGTAATGTATTTAATTTTGAAGATTTAAAACATTTTGCTCGCCGTGTGGAAGAACGTTTGCCTAATCAAGCTGTGCAATACGAAGTGGAATTAAAATTAGATGGCTTGGCGATTTCATTGCTCTATGAACATGGCGTGCTGGTGCGTGGCGTAACCCGTGGTGATGGCGAGTCGGGCGAAGAGATTACCCAAAATGTCAAAACCATTCGCAATCTACCGAAAATTTTAACTGCTCAAAATGGCGAAAAAATCCCTGAACGTCTAGAAGTACGTGGCGAAGTATTGATGCCGAAAGCAGGCTTTGACAAGCTTAATCGTATCGCCGAAAGTAAAGGCGAAAAGACTTTTGCCAATCCACGTAATGCTGCTGCAGGCAGTTTACGTCAACTCGATGCCAATATTGCTGCCAGTCGTCCTTTGGCATTCTTTGCTTATGGCGTGGCACAGTGCGAACCGCATCATGGTTTAAACTCGATGCACGATACTTTGCAATGGCTGACCAGTTTGGGCTTTGCCATTGCCGAGCGTCAATGGTTGGTCAATAGCATTGATGAAGTAGAGCAGTGCTACCAACAAGTGATGCAAGAACGTGCCAAGTTGAACGTGGAAATTGATGGTATGGTGGTGAAAGTCAATGATTTACAACAACAAAAGCAATTGGGCTTTTTGAGCCGTGAACCACGTTGGGCGACGGCTTATAAATTCCCTGCGCAAGCGGCATTGACCAAGGTGGACAATATCGAATGGCAAGTCGGACGTACAGGCACGCTGACCCCTGTGGCACGTCTTGCCCCTGTATTTGTCGGTGGGGTGACGGTGTCGAATGTGACTTTGCATAATATCGGGGAAATTCAGCGTTTGGACGTGCGAATTGGCGATACGGTGAGCGTTTATCGTACGGGTGATGTGATTCCAAAAGTCGAAAAAGTTTGGCAAGAATTCCGTCCACAACATAGCCAAGTGGTTGAATTACCGAAAAATTGCCCCGTATGTGATTCACCTGTGGTGATGCCTGAGGGTGAGGCGTTAGCACGTTGTTCGGGTGGCTTATACTGTTCGGCACAGCGGATTGAGGCGATTCGTCATTTTGTATCGCGTAAAGCTATGGACATTGAGGGCTTGGGCGACCGTTGGGCGGAATCGTTATTGCATCTGAATTTGCTCAATCATGTGGCGGATATTTATCGCTTGCATCAGCATCGTGACAAGCTATTAAGCATTGAAAAAATGGGCGAGAAATCGGTACAAAATCTGCTTGATGCCATCGAAAATAGTAAAAAAACCACTTTGCCAAGATTTATTTATGCCTTGGGTATTCGTGGTGTGGGCGAAACCACAGCAAGAATGTTGGCTCAACAATTCCAAAGTTTTGATGCCTTACGTCAAGCCGATATAGATAGCCTACAAAAAACCCCTGATGTCGGCAATATCACCGCAGAATGGATTTTTGACTTTTTTCAAGCCGAGCATAATTTGGAAGTTGTCGAGCAATTATTGCAATCGGGCATTGAATTTGAAGCCATGACTGCACCAACACGCCAGCCTTTAAATGGTGAAAGTTGGGTGGTGACAGGTACGTTGGCAAGCATGGGACGTGATGAAGCCACGCAAAAATTGCAAGCTTTGGGGGCGAGAGTATCGGGCAGTGTATCAAGCAAAACCAAATGTGTGGTGGCAGGCGAAAAAGCAGGCTCAAAATTGGAAAAGGCGGAAAAATTGGGCATTACTGTGTTAGATGAACAGCAGTTTTTAGAATTGTTGGCAGGGTTTGAGGGGTAAAACAAGGGCTAGGATTAGCCCTTGTTTTTGAAAATTTCAAATAGTATTTTAGGGTGTGTTGACATACAAAGAAAATCAGTTATTCTGATTATATGAATAGACTAACACTTACTGATGCCCAATG
>NZ_JBHFHK010000031.1:0-24099 GCF_041928215.1 Hubeiibacter jixunmingi
CATTGGGCATCAGTAAGTGTTAGTCTATTCATATAATCAGAATAACTGATTTTCTTTGTATGTCAACACACCCTATATTATTAGAACGGCAATTAGACAAACTTTTAGTGGACAGCCAGACAATATCTTGAAGCCTATCCGTGACTTAATTAAAGCTACAGATTGTGATAGCTTTCCTTTACAGTTAATCATTGATAAATTAAAAAAAGAGCATGTTAACAAGTCTATCAGTTTTGAAAATGATTCTGATTTCAACGTTGTTACAGACTTAAAATATGGTAAACCTGTAACATATCTTGTTCTAGCTTTACTAGCGGAAGGTAGAAACCCAAATAATATTTATCATCAAGACCATGTTTTTGCTCAATCTTTATTTAACAGTAGAAATATAGATAAATTAAATTTATCTTCAGAAGATAAGCAAAAGTTTGAGGATAAAAAGAATACATTGGCAAATATTCAACTATTGCAAGGTAACGATAATCAGAGTAAATCTGATAAGGATTTTAAAACATGGTTGAACGAAAGATATGCTGATGACGTACAAAGAAAAGCTTTCTTTGTCAGCCAGCATATTCCTAGTGACCATAGTCTAGAGTTTGCAGATTTTATTGAATTTATTGAGAAAAGAGAAGCATTAATTATTGAATCAATCAAAAAACTTTTGTAGCTTGAATATATAATCTAGGTACAATAGTTAGAAAGAAAAGGTGAATAAAAATTAATCCATTTATTAATAGAATGACCTTAGACGCTTTGCAAAAAAAAGCGAGAATTCAAAATTCTCGCCTTTTACTGCTTATAACGATTTTAATTAACCATTACTTGGAAAGCTAAATTGTGTACCTTCACGCACGCCACTACTTGGCCAACGTTGAGTAATGGTCTTACGCTTGGTATAGAAACGCACCGCATCAGGACCATAAGCATGTAAGTCACCGAACAAACTACGTTTCCAACCACCAAAGCTATGATACGCCACAGGCACAGGTAACGGCACATTCACGCCAACCATACCAACTTGAATATGGGTAGTGAAATAACGTGCTGCTTCACCATCACGGGTAAAGATACACGTACCATTGCCATATTCATGGGCATCAATCATATCCATGGCTTCTTGTAATGATTTGACACGCACAATGCCTAGCACAGGGCCAAAGATTTCTTCTTGATAAATCACCATGCCAGTTTTGACGTTATCGAATAGACAAGGGCCTAAGAAATAACCATTTTCATGACCTTCGACCACCAAGTCACGACCATCTACCACCAAAGTCGCACCTTCTTTGATACCTTGCTCTACATAGCCTTTGACTTTTTCAAAATGTGCTTTAGTGATTAAAGGACCCATGTCAGCCGTGCGGTCTGTACCGACACCGACTTTCATTTTGGCAATTTCTACTTGTAATTTGCTAGATAGCTTATCAGCAACATCATCGCCAACACATACCGCCAAAGGCACAGCCATACAACGCTCACCACACGAACCATACGCGGCACCCATCAAAGCAGATACCGCATTGTCAAGGTCAGCATCAGGCATCACCACAGCATGATTTTTTGCACCGCCTAGGGCTTGTACACGCTTGCCATTAGCACAACCCGTGTTATACACATATTCAGCAATAGGCGTTGAACCGACAAAGCTGACCGCTTTAATGCGTTTATCAGTCAATAGGAAATCGACCGCTTCTTTGTCACCTTGTACGACGTTTAACACGCCTGCTGGTAAGCCCGCTTGCAATGCCAATTCCGCAACAAATAGCGTACTTGATGGGTCACGTTCAGATGGTTTTAAGATAAAGGTATTACCACAAACTACCGCCATTGGCCACATCCACAATGGCACCATCACAGGGAAGTTAAATGGCGTAATACCAGCCACCACGCCTAAAGGTTGGAATTCACTCCAAGAGTCGATTTGCGGGCCGACGTTTTTGCTGTGTTCGCCTTTAAGTAGTTCTGTTGCAAAGCCCGCATATTCGACATTTTCCATACCACGTTGTAGTTCGCCCATGGCATCAGGAATGACTTTACCGTGTTCATCGGCAATCAATTCGCAGATTTTTTCCGCATTTTGTTCAAGCAATACTTTAAAGCGTTGCATCACTTGGGCACGTTTTGCCGGTGGCGTATCACGCCAAGCAGGGAAAGCTTTTTGAGCAGACTCAACTGCTGCTTCTAAGGTTGCCAAGTCAGCCAAACGTACATTTTTAGTCGTTTCGCCTGTTGCAGGGTTAAATACCGCTTGTTGGCGTTCACCACCGTCCACACGTTTGCCATCAATCAAATGGGTAATCATGGTATTGCTCATCGTCTATTCCTTTCATCATTTTAAGACTGTATATTCATGGTGTTATAGAAAATACAGTCGCTCATACATTCAGTTAAGCTTAATCAATTTCATGCAAAGTTTCGCCTAAGGCATTGATTAATGAATCAATTTCTTCACGACTTACTGCAAATGGTGGTGCAAGCTGAATGGTATCGCCACCATAACGCACATAAAAACCTTTGTCCCACATCTTCATGGCGATTTCATACGGGCGTTTCGCTGGTTCACCTGTAACAGCATTGATTGTCAAGCCAGCAGCTAAACCAAAGTTACGAATGTCAGCAATGTGCGGTTCGCCACGTAAGTCGTGCACTGCTTGCTCGAAATAAGGTGCAATATCCGTCACTTGTTGTGGGGCATTGTAACGCTCTAATAAGTCAATGGTCGCTAAGCCTGCTGCACACGCCACAGGGTGAGCAGAATAGGTATAGCCATGAGCAAACTCGAGCATATAGTCAGGACGACCACCATTTGCCATAAATGCATCATAAATTTCTTGTTTGGCGACGACTACACCTAAAGGCTGTGCACCGTTGGTGATTTGTTTTGCCATATTCAAAATATCTGGCGTTACGCCAAAGGCTTCTGCACCTGTCCAAGCACCTGAGCGACCAAAACCACTGATCACTTCATCAAAAATCAACAAAATATCATGTTGATCGCAGATTTCACGAAGACGTTTTAAATAATTTTTTGGTGGAATTACTACACCTGCCGCGCCTGAAAATGGCTCAACAATCACCGCTGCGATATTTGATGCATCGTGTAGTGTAATTAAATCCAATAAACGATTTGCTAACTCTTCACCGCCTTCAGCTTGCCCTTTGATAAATGAACCTGCTGGAGGCTGAGTATGTGGCAAGTGGTCGGCATCAATACCTTGACCAAACATTTTACGGTTTCCACCAATACCGCCCACGGAGATACCACCAAAATTTACACCGTGGTAGCCCTTTTCACGACCAATCAATAAACTCTTACCTGGCTTACCACGCAAACGCCAGTACGCACGTGCCATTTTCAATGCTGTATCTGCTGATTCTGAGCCAGATCCTGTAAAAAATACACGATTTAAGCCCGTAGGAACGTGTTCAATAATTTTATTGGCTAATGCAAAAGAGCCTGCATGACCAAACTGGAAAGCAGGTGCATAATCTAAACCTGAGGCAGCTTTAGCGATGGCTTGGGCGATTTCTGGATTTCCATGTCCTAAACCACAGCACCATAGACCTGACAAGCCATCAAAGATACGGCGACCATCTTCGGTTAAATAATAATGACCTTGTGCTGCGGCAATCATACGTGGCTTGGCTTTAAAATCACGGTTGCCTGTAAATGGCATCCAGTGTGCTGCCAAAAAATCACTTGAACGGTCATTGCCTAAATGGCTAAAAGGTTGTTCAAAAGGACGGTTATCCATTTTATCGTCTCCAAAATTAAAATTACGAAAACAAACAGATGATGAAAAGTTTGATCTATCAAACACAAAAGCTTTCCAATCTGCACAAAAATCTATGACATCATACGTGATATCTACATGTTATAGTCATTGCAAATAGAAATAGCGACCATTTTGGGCTAAGACAAAGGCATGTTGTTTTGGATTTGACTCGTCCTTGGAGGATTTTCTACAAATTTGACTATACAAATTAATATTTCATAAATTGGTGAATTTAGCAACCAAAAAAATGAAAGAATACGTAAATTTATTTGGTCGGTGAGGTTGGTGATATGGGTAGCGGAGAGTAGGGCAAGTACTCATCACAAATGTTCTATATGCTTAGAGCATATGATATTTGAAGTGAGTTTGGGATAAGTTTAAATATAAGTGTTTGATTTTATGTAAAATTTTTTAATTCAGATGTAGGATGCGTCTTACGCACCTTTCAGAAAACGGCATTAAAATGGTGTGTCTTGCGAAACAATGTTTCTCACACCCTACTTCTTTAAAATCATATAATTACAACAAAAACATACCTTTTAAAACCAAACTCACGTTATTTAAGGTGAGGCTAAGTTTAACTAGCATAGGCTTTAGATAAATTTAACTATAATGCTTTTACCCTAGTACCAATCAAAAAACTTTTGTTTAATATCACGCAATTCAATGTGTTGCTGTGGGTTTTCAGCATTGAATTGAAAATTTTGCCAAGCTTGTTGAATAATATCTGCTACTTGTCGGCTATTTAAAGCGTATTTTTCTACTCTAAAATTATGTAGTGGATATTCTTTATACTTCATATTGAAAGTAAGTTTGTGTTTAAAAATAATCGTCATAACTGGGTGCTTTGTATCCAAATGAAAATTAATTGCTTTAACATCACGAAAATTAATTACTTGGTATTCCCTTTTTATTGGATTAAGTAAACTGATTTTATCTGATTCTACAATAATATTTGCCAAATTATTTAAGCTTGGTATTAATGTAAAGCAACCTACCAATAACATGGATAACATCATGATAAATTGCATGAATTTTGGTAATTCACCACGCGAGTTTTGAGGGAAATAATCAAAAAATATTTCCATAAAAAATCCAATAGCACATATAAAACACATTATGGTGACAAAAATCATTAACGGTTTTCGCCAGTAAAATTTAATTGGATAATGTAATTTTTGCATTATCTTTTTCTCCTTGATTTATATTGAAAAAAACCGCCTTAACTAAATAATTAAAGCGGTTTTATTACTCACAATCTATCGCTTAGATTATAAATCTTGCAAACGATAAACATCTAAAGTATCGTCACTGGTCAAGGCTTGATATACCGCATCTGCACCATTGATGGTGGTGGTTGAATGCACCTTAGCTTGTAATGCAGAACGACGAATGGTAAACGAATCTTGATGAGCTTGTTTGCCTTCAGTAGTGTTGATAATAAACTGAATTTCGCCATTTTTGATCATATCTACGATATGCGGACGACCTTCATTGACCTTATTGACACGTTGGCAATCTACACCTGCCTCAGCAAGCACTTTATAAGTACCACCAGTCGCCACCAATTTATAGCCAAGCTCACTGAATTTCTTCGCCAATTTCACCGCTTGTGGCTTATCAGAGTCACGTACAGATAAGAAAATAGTTTTGATATCGCCATCTTTTGGTAACTCAGGCAAACGATCATTCGCACCCAATACTGCCTTGTGATAGGCTTCACCAAAAGTTTTACCAACACCCATCACTTCGCCTGTAGATTTCATTTCAGGCCCAAGCACAGGATCTACACCAGGGAATTTAGCAAATGGGAATACTGCTTCTTTTACTGAGAAATGTGTTGGGATAATTTCCGCAGTGAAGTTTTGCGATTGCAATGACTGACCTGCCATACAACGTGCGGCAATTTTCGCCAATGATGTACCAATACATTTTGAGACAAATGGTACAGTACGTGACGCACGTGGATTCACTTCTAAGATGTACACTTCATTATCTTTGACTGCAAATTGCACGTTCATCAAACCAATTACGCCCAATTCTTTTGCCATAGCAATAGTTTGACGACGCATTTCATCTTGGATATCTTGGCTTAATGAATATGGCGGAATCGAACAAGCTGAGTCACCAGAGTGCACGCCTGCTTGCTCAATATGTTGCATAATACCGCCAATCACCACTTCTTTGCCGTCCGATACACAGTCCACATCGACTTCAATCGCATCATCTAAGAAACGGTCTAATAATACTGGTGCTTCATTAGATGCCTGTACCGCTTCACGTAAATAACGTTTTAATTCATCTTCGTTATAAACGATTTCCATCGCACGACCGCCCAATACATAAGATGGACGTACCACCAATGGATAGCCAACTTTTGCTGCTTCGCTAAAGCCTTCTTCAGCCGATTTCACAATGCTGTTATTTGGCTGACGTAAATTCAATTTTTGAATCATTTGTTGAAAACGTTCACGGTCTTCCGCACGGTCAATCGCTTCAGGGCTAGTACCAATGATTGGCACGCCTGCTTCTTCCAAAGCTCGAGCCAATTTCAATGGCGTTTGACCACCATATTGTACAATTACGCCTTTTGGCTTTTCAGTACGTACGATTTCTAGTACATCTTCTGCGGTAATCGGTTCAAAGAATAAACGGTCTGATGTATCATAATCGGTAGAAACCGTTTCAGGGTTACAGTTCACCATGATGGTTTCATAGCCATCTTCACGCATTGCAAGTGCCGCGTGTACACAGCAATAGTCAAATTCAATACCTTGACCAATACGGTTTGGACCGCCACCGATGACCATGATTTTGTCTTTGTCAGATGGATTGGCTTCACATTCTTCATCATAAGTTGAATACATATAAGCAGTATTTGATGCAAATTCAGCCGCACACGTATCAACACGTTTATACACTGGATAAATGCCCAAGTTCCAACGTTGCTTACGGAATTGTTTTTCTGATACGCCCATCAAATTGGCAATACGCAAATCTGATAAACCTTTACGTTTAAAGGCACGGATGTTTTCAGCCGTCAAATCACCAAAACCTAAAGTTTTGATTTGGTTTTCAGTATTGATAATGTCTTGAATTTGAATCAAGAACCAAGGGTCAATTTTAGTCGCTTCAAACACTTCATCTAGGCTAAAACCGTGACGGAATGCGTCTGCCACATACCAAATACGCTCAGGGCCTGGTACTTTGAGTTCGACCAAGATTTTATCTTTGACATTTTCAACATCACTTGTGATTTTTTCATCAAAACCACATACACCAACTTCTAAGCCACGCAATGCTTTTTGTACAGACTCTTGGAAATTACGACCAATCGCCATCACTTCACCGACTGACTTCATTTGTGTAGTCAATACTGGCTCAGCTTGTGGGAATTTTTCAAAGTTAAAACGTGGAATTTTGGTCACAACATAGTCAATTGATGGTTCAAATGATGCAGGGGTGACACCGCCTGTAATATCATTTTTCAATTCATCAAGCGTATAACCCACGGCTAATTTAGCAGCGACTTTGGCAATTGGGAAACCTGTTGCTTTTGATGCCAATGCAGATGAACGTGATACACGTGGGTTCATCTCGATCACCACCATACGACCATCTTTTGGATTGATACCAAACTGAACATTTGAACCGCCTGTTTCTACACCGATTTCACGTAATACCGCAATCGACGCATTACGCATGATTTGATATTCTTTATCAGTCAAAGTTTGTGCAGGGGCAACGGTAATCGAGTCGCCTGTGTGTACGCCCATTGGGTCAAAGTTTTCAATAGCACAGACGATGATACAGTTATCATTTTTGTCACGTACCACTTCCATTTCGTACTCTTTCCAACCGATTAAGCTTTCGTCAATCAATAGTTGGTGAGTAGGGGATAAGTCAAAACCACGCTCACAGATTTCTAAAAATTCTTCACGGTTATAGGCGATACCACCACCTGAACCACCCATAGTGAATGATGGACGGATAATCACAGGGAAACCAAAACGAGCCTGAATTTCTAATGCTTCATCCATGGTTTCGGCAACCGCAGCGCGCGGGCATTCCAAGCCAATTTTACGCATTGCTTGGTCGAATAATTTACGGTCTTCAGCTTTTTCGATGGCATCTTTGGTTGCACCAATCAGCTCTACGCCATATTTTTCTAATACACCATGTTCATCCAAAGCCAAAGCACAGTTCAATGCTGTTTGTCCGCCCATGGTCGGCAATACCGCATCTGGGCGTTCTTTTTCAATGATTTTTGCAACAGTTTGCCAAGTGATCGGCTCAATATAGGTCGCATCCGCCATAGATGGATCGGTCATGATGGTCGCTGGGTTTGAATTGACCAAAATAACACGGTAGCCTTCTTCGCGTAACGCTTTACAGGCTTGTGCACCTGAGTAGTCAAATTCACAGGCTTGACCAATAACAATCGGTCCTGCACCAATAATTAAAATAGATTTAATGTCGCTACGCTTTGGCATGCTGTCTTTCCCAGTGATTAAAAAATGCAAATTAAGCTATTCTACCATAATACACATATTTTTTCATTATAAAAAAATGTCGAGTGCGTATTTAAGGTGCAAATTTAATTTTAAAATGAATTTAATTTTTACGTTTTGCATGCAGATCTTGATATGTCTGTTTCCAAAAATTCTTGTGACAATCATTAATGACTTTTTGGCTATAAATCGACATTGGACTGGCTTTCGGTAGGCTTTTATCTGCTTCAAAAGGTGTATTGGCAAGACTTAAACCCAATAAATTTAGCAAAGGCTGACGGCTTGATTCATCCATAAATGATTCGGATTTATCTTGCCATTGTTCTTCAGGCGTATTTGCAGAAAATTGCTCTAGTTTGGTGGTGGCTTTTTTGATTTGAGCAAGGGTTTCAGCACTATTTTCAGCCATAATATCATTGACTTTAATCTTGCTAAAATCTTGCATACTTTGTTGTTGCAATTGATAATATTCTTGGCGTTTCGGTGCGGTCAAATATTCAAAATCTGCTGTAAACTGTTCTGGGCTAACGCTTAGATAATAAGATTTTAGGCTTTGTTGTAATGCGGTTTGGTAGTTTCTGGGCTGTACTTGATTGACAACGCACTGCATGATAGAAGGTTTATTTACCACATAAATTTTGATTTTTTCTAAGGATAGCGTCTTCATATCTACATTATCATAAGCATAAGGGCTGACGATACTGAGCATACTATGTCTCAATAAAACGTGACTATACACTGCATGATCTACAGCGTGTTCAAATTGTTGCTTTTGCTCGGGCGTTGGCTTTACTTCTGCCTGTGCAGAACATGCAATACCCATAAAAAATAAAGAGCATAAAATTTTATTCATTAGTTTTTCACTCGCTGAAATAAATGACCATCATATTGATAAATAATACGATTTTTGCTGACATAACCCATATGATTACTTTGTGCGGTATCAAGCACGACTGGAATACTGATTTGCATCTTTTTGCTATCGACTTGAATAAAAGTATCTTCATCGTCGTTGTAAACTTGATCTATATCCATGGTGCTATATTCAAAGTTTAAACTATTTTTTAATTTACTGGTTTTAATGATATTTGCAGGAACAATTTCATCATTTTGCAGCTTCACTAAAGCAATGCTTTGGGCATGTAAACGGCTTGAGCCAATAAAAAAATGATGCAAGAGATAAATCGGAGAATCTTGATTCGGCAAATTCATTTGGCTGATTTTGCTCATGGCAGGAATACCATCATCTTGGTTGGCGATATTTTCAATTAATTTGACATTGCCTTGTTTATTTTGAATTTGTACAAGTGTAGCAAATTCATGTAATGTGCCACTATTACCAATATCCCAAGTAAATGAACGCAGTTTTTGGTCAGGGGAAAAGTGAATATTGATACCCGATACATCTTTCCAATCGCATGACCAGCTCTGATTATCACTTAAAGTGCTTTTTAGATTTTTTTCAAAAATATCGTAATATTGATCATATAAATCTTGATCATAATTTTCACCATAACTACCATATTGCCAATAATTTGCGGCATCTTGATTGATGCTTTGTGTTGCAGTATCGCAAAAGCTATTGGCAAAAATTGGGGTGGAAACAAAGATGGACAGAGTTAAGATAATTTTTTTCATATGTTTAGTTCCTTCTAAATATCGAGTATGACCAATATTCAAAATCGATGTTGCTCAATATTGATTGTTTTGAAAGTAAGAATAGTAGCCATCTTTTAGTAATTAAAAAATGACTACTTACTCTATGTTGCAGCTTAAAACAGATGTTTCATTGCTTCTTGTTCTTGTTGGATTCTAACAAATAAAATCACATAGTAAACTGGTAAACCTACTGCCAATACCCACCATGCCTGACACAATAATGCGATGCCAATCAGCTCTGGAATGATATTTAAAAAGTAATTTGGATGTTTAAAAGTCCGAAATAACCAAGAACGATTGATAGTGTGATTCGGCAAAATATAGACTTTTACCGTCCAAATTTCGCCAAGCTCTCGGATAATATAGCCTAACACCATCAAAGATAATGCAACAATAGTAGCACCTATTGCTGAAATCCAGTTAAACTGAACTTCAAAAAAAATATGCACTTGCTAAAGCTGTAAAATAATAAATGATGTGCGAAGCAGCCAATAACTTTGAGTTTTTTTCACCAATTTGTTTGGCACCAATATCAATTAATTTTTTTTCATTTTTAATTGATATTGATAAAAAGTATAACCTAATTGCAAAGAATACAGCAAACAACACTACAATTACAGTCATGCCTCTTTCTTAGCCTCCTCGATCAACTCAATAAAGTGATCAAACAGCGGTGCACAATCATGCGGGCCTGGACTTGCTTCTGGGTGACCTTGGAAACTAAACGCAGGCTTATCTGTACGTTCAATACCTTGGTTTGTACCATCAAACAATGAACGATGTGTCGCACGCACACTACTTGGCAAAGTCGCTTCATCTACCGCAAAACCATGGTTTTGAGAAGTAATCATCACAGTACCATCTTTTAGAACTTGTACAGGATGGTTTGCACCATGATGACCGTGATTCATTTTGATGGTTTTTGCACCGCTTGCCAATGCCAAAATCTGATGCCCTAAACAAATGCCAAATACTGGAATGCTTGTGGTATCAACGATGGTTTTGACCGCTTCAATGGCATAATCACACGCTGCAGGATCACCAGGACCATTTGATAAGAAAATACCATCGGGATTTAAAGCCAATACTTTTTCGGCAGGGGTTTGTGCAGGCACGACAGTCAATTTGCAACCACGGTCAGCAAGCATACGCAAGATATTGGTTTTTACACCATAGTCATATGCAACAACATGATATTTCATCTCAGGTTGAGTAAAGCCTTTGCCCAATTGCCATGAACCTTCCGTCCATTCAAAGCCGTCTTTGTCGCAACATTCTTTTGCCAAATCAAGACCATTTAAGCCTTTAAATGCTTTGGCAAGTTCAATGGCTTTTTCAGCAGTGGCATCTTCACCTGCCAAGATACAGCCGTTTTGAGCACCTTTATCACGCAAAATTCGAGTCAATTTACGGGTATCAATATCAGCAATCGCAACAACATTATGTGCAACCAAATATTCACTTAAAGATTGTTCACTACGGAAATTGCTGTGCAATAAAGGCAAATCACGGATAATCAAACCGTTCGCCCAAACCTTCTGCTCTTTACCAAGTAGGCGACCAGATTCAGTATCTTCGCTATTACAGCCAGTATTACCAATATGTGGGTAAGTCAAAGTGACCATTTGCTCAGCATAGCTTGGATCGGTCAAAATTTCTTGATAGCCAGTCATGGCAGTATTAAATACGACTTCTCCAGTCGCTTGTCCTGTTGCACCAATGGCAGTTCCTTTGAAAATCGTACCATCAGCAAGGGCGAGTATAGCAGGGACGCTCACGGCTAGCTCCTTAAATTTTAAGCGAAAAAAAAGCAAGTAGACTACAAGGTCAGAACGTCGTTCTGTCCAGCCTGCTCGCTTGTAACTTAAAAGGATATGTTACAGTAAAAGGTCTGCAAAGTCCATGATTAAAAATACAAAAGTCGCAAGTGTAAAAAAAATAACCAATTTATAAGTGGCGATAATAATTTGAATCACATACATTTTTTTCATAATCATTAAGCTTGAAGAAAAACAAGCTTTCTAGACTTGCTCTCACTTTGTTTTATCAAAACTCACTAAAATCAAAAAAAATGCTTTATAATAAAAGTCCACTTTGTTTAAAAATTATGATTTCCTATGTCGCATTTTAGCCATCGTCTTTTGAATGAACAAGATACACAACATTTTGCAAAGCAACTTGCTGAAGTCTTGCCGATAGGCGTAGTGTTTTTGATTGGGGATTTGGGAGCAGGCAAAACCACACTGACACGTTATTGGCTACAGGCTTTAGGGCATCAAGGTGCGGTAAAAAGCCCAACATATACTTTGGTTGAGCCGTATCATTTGAGTGCAGGCAATGTTTATCATTTTGACTTATACCGTTTGCAAGATCCGTATGAATTGGAATTGATGGGCTTTCGCGATTATGTCAGTGAAGAAAAGCGTTTGATGTTGATTGAGTGGCCTTCTAAAGGCGAGGGCTTTTTACCTGAGCCAGATATGACTTTAAAGTTAAGTCATGTCGAAACACAAGGGCAGAGCAGTGAGCGTACAGTAGAAATTTTTGCGAATGAACACTTAATTGAGCAACTTAAACAGCGATTAACTTAATTTTTTAACAGTCAAATTAGACACATAAACAAAAGCATAAAGCGAAATCACCATGCCAAACCAACGTGCTATCCGTCGTATCGAAACATTACAGCCTGCTCTTGCCAACCAAATTGCAGCAGGTGAGGTGATTGAGCGTCCTGCATCGGTGGTGAAAGAATTATTGGAAAATGCCATCGATGCAGGGGCGACACAGCTGACCATTCGTGTGGAGCAAGGTGGTACAAGCTTAATTGAAATCATCGACAATGGCTTTGGTATTCACCCAGATGATTTAAAATTAGCCGTGATGCGTCATGCGACCAGCAAAGTTAAAACCGCTGAAGAACTCGCCAGTATTGCCAGTTTAGGCTTTCGTGGTGAGGCGTTGGCATCGATTGTGGCAGTATCACGCTTTCGGCTGAGTAGTTGTCAAAATGATGATGGTTTGGGGTATCAATTGGATATCAACGGTGCAGCCTTACAGCATCATCAAGACTTAATACCCTGTGCCATGCAACGCGGTACGCACGTACGTGTGCAAGATTTATTTTTTAATGTGCCTGCACGACGTAAATTTTTAAAACGCCCTGCCACAGAATACCAACACATTGAGGAAGTAGTGCGACGTATGGCACTCACGCATTTTGATGTGCAACTTATTTTGGAACATAATCAACAAATTAAGCTCAATTTACCGATTGCCGATAGTGGTGCTTTGCGTTATCAACGAGTATTACAATTGCTTGGGCGTGCCTTTGCCGAAAATGCCTTTTGGCTTGATGTCGATAGCCAACATATGCAACTCACAGGTTGGTTGGGTCATCCATCGGAAGCCCGTCCGCAAGCCGATATGCAATATTTATATGTCAATGGTCGTGTAGTCAAAGACAAAACCGTCAGCCATGCTTTGCGTATGGCGTACGAGGGCATTTTGCATGGTCATCAACACGCCAGTTATTTGTTGTTTTTGGAAGTACAAGCAGAAGAATTGGATGTCAATGTGCATCCGACTAAGCATGAAATTCGTTTTTTAAATCAACGTGAAGTACATGAATTTGTAAGACATTTTGCCAAAAAAACCTTGGCACAATTACAAACTGCCCAAAGTGATTTAAGCGATGCCATGAAAATAGATGATGTGCAAACTGAACAAAATCATTTTGCCAATCCACTCAATTCGCCAATCACCGCACCACAAAATCATCTGCCACAACCACGCTATCAAGATGATTTGGCATTGCATAAGCCTAGCCAACATGACACGGCAAAAACGCATTATCAACCTGCCAGCCGTTCACCTTATACACCGCAAGCCAATCCATTAGATGCATTGCAAAAATATTTAAGTCCTATGCATGATGATGTTGATCATGGTTTAAGTCAAAGTACGACAAACATTTCCCAAAGCCAACAAAATCAACCATCACAAGCATCTGAATATCCGCTTGGTATTGCCTTGGCACAATTGCACCAAATTTATATCTTGGCACAAAATCGTGAGGGCTTGATTATTGTTGATATGCACGCTGCCCATGAACGTATCGTGTTAGAACAAATGAAAAAGGCGTGGGATAATCATGACTTTTGGCAAGCACAACAATTATTATTGCCCAAAGTGGTGAGTTTGACGGCATTGCAAATGCAACGTTTGGAAGAGTTACAGCCGATTTTATTACAACGTTTTGGGCTAGATATCGAGATTTATGGCGAACGACAAGCTCTGTTGCGTGCTGTACCTGCGATTTTGCAACAGGGTAATTTCAATCAATTATTGCCTGAAATCTTGAACGATATTGACCCGAATGATGATGTGGCAGCTTTGACCCGTAAACGAGAGCAGATTTTATCAACGATGGCGTGTCATGGTGCGGTGCGAGCCAATCGCCAATTGAGCCTTGCAGAAATGAATGCTTTGCTACGCCAGATGGAGCAGACCGAACACGCTAGTCAATGCAATCACGGTCGCCCGACTTGGC
The DNA here is from genome assembly GCF_041928215.1 of Hubeiibacter jixunmingi. Lineage (NCBI taxonomy): Bacteria > Pseudomonadati > Pseudomonadota > Gammaproteobacteria > Moraxellales > Moraxellaceae > Hubeiibacter > Hubeiibacter jixunmingi. Next base: position 14,499 of record NZ_JBHFHK010000031.1, read on the forward strand.
GTGCTTTTCCTTTAACCCAATTAGACAAATTATTTTCACGAGGCGAATAAATGGCTACGCAACTTCCTGTAGTGACTTTGATGGGGCCTACCGCCAGTGGTAAAACTGCTTTGGCGTGTGAGCTATATGATACTGGCAAATTTGAGCTGATTTCGGTGGATTCAGCTTTGGTCTATTGTGATATGGATATTGGTACAGCCAAGCCAAGTAAGGAAGAACAACAACGCTATCCACATCATCTAATTGATATTATTGACCCGACCGAAGTGTATTCTGTGGCAGAGTTTGTCGAAGATGCAGAAAATTTGATTGACGCCATTCATGCCCGAGGCAAAATTCCGTTATTGGTTGGTGGTACGATGCTGTATTTCAAAGGTTTATTAGAAGGTTTGGCGGATAATTTACCCAATAGTGATGCCGATGTGCGTGCCAAAATTCAACAAAAAGCCGATGAGCAAGGTTGGCAAGCTGTTTACGATGAATTGGTCAGCGTGGATGTGGTGGCAGGTCAAAAATTCAAAGTTTCGGATAAACAACGCATCATGCGTGCTTTAGAAGTATACCACTTGACTGGACGACCAATCAGCGAATTGCAGGCTGAACAGACGTGCCACAAAAACACAAAATATGATTTCGTGAACTATGCCTTATTTCCCGAAAGAAGCGAGTTGCATCAATGTATAGAAAAACGTCTAGAAATCATGTGGGAGATGGGTTTTTTGCAAGAAGTAATAAGTTTAATAGAAAAATACAATGTAAGTGAAAGTACAAATTCTATGCGTGCGGTAGGTTATCGTCAAGCATTGGATTACTTGTTGAATCAAGAAAAAAATGATAAAAATCATAATGATATGAAAGATAAGGCATTGTACGCTACGCGACAGCTCGCAAAACGTCAATACACATGGCTACGCTCATTGTCAGAAAAACATCAAATTGAAATGATTTGTAACCGAGATGAAGGAATTAAGGTCTTGCACAATCGTTTTAGATAAAGCAGAATGTACATATTCATCTTTTGTCATATTTAAGCAAATAATAGAGATGATGTTTTTTTAATTTTGGAGTTGAATAATGTCTAAAGGTCAAACTTTGCAAGATCCGTTTTTGAATTCTCTCAGAAAAGAACGCATTCCAGTTTCAATCTTTCTGGTAAACGGTATCAAATTACAAGGTCATATTGAATCTTTCGATCAATACGTTGTATTGTTGAAGAACACAGTAAGTCAAATGGTTTATAAACACGCCATTTCTACTGTTGTACCTGCACGTAACCCACGTCCTGCTGGTGCGCCAGTTGGTGCTGGTCCACAAGGTGGCTTTGGTGGTCAACCACAAGGTGGCTTTGGCGGTCAACCACAAGGTGGCTTCGGCGGTCAAGGTGGCTTCGGCGGTCAAGGTGGCTTCGGTGGTCAACCGCAAGGTGGCTTTGGTGGTCAAGGCGGCGGCTTTGGTGGTGGCTTTGGTGCTCAACCACAAGGTGGCTTTGGTGCTCAACCACAAGGTGGCTTTGGTGCTCAACCACAAGGTGGCTTTGGCGGCGTAGCTGGCGGTTATGAAGACACTAAATATGATGACGTTGATGGCGAAGACAGCAACAACCGTTAATCATATAATTTAGATTTATTGTTTTTCACAAAATATTAAATCGTGAAAGCCAAAGTCGTATTGACTTTGGCTTTTTTTATTCAATGTACAGTGTTTTGAAACTAAAATAAAACCAGCTTGCCGTTTTCGGCGTTGAGAGAGATCGTTCGCAAGAAACTATGATAGAAAACGTTACACTTTGACAAGCTCAGTGCAAACAGTTTTCTATTCCCAATTTAACACACTATAAATCACGCAATCGGATGTAACGGCATCACCACATCTGCGTTCTGTGCACGATGTCTTAAAAAATGATCCATCAATACAATCGCTAACATTGCTTCTGCAATCGGTGTTGCACGTACACCTACGCATGGATCATGACGCCCTTTTGTAATCACATCCGTGCTGTTACCTTGCAAATCTATGGTTTTGCCTGCGGTCGTAATGCTAGCAGTTGGTTTTAGAGCGATAGCCACACGAATGGTTTGACCACTAGAAATGCCACCTAAAATACCACCAGCATGATTGGATGTAAATCCTTGCGGTGTAAGCTCGTCACGGCTTTCATGTCCGAATTGCTCCGCTACAGCAAAGCCGTCGCCAATCTCTACGCCTTTGACTGCATTAATGCTCATCATCGCATGGGCAATATCCGCATCTAATCGATCGAATACTGGCTCACCCCAACCAACAGGGACATTTTCAGCAATAATTTCTAACTTTGCACCACAGCTTGTACCTTGCTCACGCAGTGAAGTCACCAGCTGTTCAAAACGTGGCACTACATCTATATCACCGCAGAAAAAAGGGTTTTGTTCTACAACTGACCAATCTAATTTTTCAGTCTTTTCAGTACCAATTTGTGTGACATGACCACGAATTAAAATACCAAATTTTCCAGCTAAATATTTTTTGGCAATCGCACCTGCTGCAACACGCATTGCTGTCTCTCGTGCTGACGAACGTCCGCCACCACGATGATCACGAAAACCATATTTTTGAGTATATGTATAATCTGCATGGTTTGGGCGAAATGTTTGGGCAATATTGCCATAATCTTTTGATTTTTGGTCTGTATTACGGATAAGCAGGCCAATCGATGTACCTGTTGTTTTACCTTCAAATACGCCAGAGATGATTTCTACTTCATCAGGTTCTTTGCGTTGGGTAGCAAATTTTGATGTACCTGGTTTGCGGCGATCTAATTCTTTTTGCAAATCGATTGCATCAATATCCAAACCAGGTGGAACACCATCTACGATCGCCATAAGACCAACACCGTGTGACTCGCCACAAGTTGTGACCGTAAAAAGTTGCCCAATTGTATTGCCAGCCATACATACCTCTGATGATTACTCTAATCTTAAGTGGAAAAAATAATGAACGAATGTATAAATGATATTTATATACATTGAGAACACATCATATATTCTATTTCATCCAATACATTGACAATATTGCTATTCAAATCAAAATTGCAGAATAAAAATATACTATTTTAAGATAAAAGACAATTAAATTCTTTGATTCATAATATAATTTAATTGGATGTAAAGGATAATTTTATAATAGCTAACGTGAAGATATAAGTAGCTTAGATAAATGTGAATATACCGCTGGAAAATAGAAATGCCAATGAAAAATTAACAATTTATGTGAATAATATTGCTGAAAGTAGATGAAAAAATTAAGATATAAAGGTTATTTCTTTTGAATATAATGCCTTAGTTTTGATGAAAGTGTATTTATAATTTATATGATTTTAAAGGTGAGAGCGAGTTTTAGAAAAATGCGGTTTAAATCGATAAAAGTGAGTAGGCGTACATACTGCATTGATATTTTCATCCCATTTTTGCTGAATTAATTTTTCTGCAACACATTGAAAATCATGGGCAAGTGCCAAACGATAAGGCAAATAAGGGTATCGACTTAGCGTACGATCATAATAACCGCCACCCATACCGACACGTTGCCCAAAGTGATCAAATAATACTAAAGGCATAATAATAATATCTAATTTTTGCGTATTTGTTGCACGTCCTAAAGCACTTTCAAACATACCTAAACGATGTTTATAAAAACGTTGTTGGCGAAGCTGATTAATACTTATTTTTTGCCAAAGTAAACGCTGATTCATTGAGCAGATTTTAGGTAAATAAACACTTTTTTTCTGTGATAATAAATAAGTGATAAATTGACGAGTAGGTATTTCACCAAAAGCATCAAGATAGATACCTATATGCTGAGCATGATTAATTTTTGCATCATTTTTTAAACGCTGTAACACTTTCTGTTCGGCTTGGCGTAATTGAAAAATAGACAATTGACGGCGTTGCTTAGCAATCAGTCTGCGTTGCTTTTTTATATCTTGAAAACGATCCGCTGTCATAGAACTTGTCATTTAAATTTCACATAGAAAATTTAACATGTAATAAAATAATGTGTCCGAGATGCCGCTACAAGTCATAGCCCTTGAAACCAGTGTTTCAAGGTGGATAGCCAAGCTCGTACCTTCGGTTTTCCATTCAAGATGGACTTACACCCAGCATAAGCATTGACCATCCTAGGGTAAAAATTATCGGCTCAGGGAAATAGACCCGTTGGCAAACACCCCAGACAAGGTCATCATAGCAAACTTTTTTGGAAAGCTCAATTTTAGTCAAAAACATTTGCTTATAGTCTGTTCACCTTTGATTTTTCTAGTATAAAATTGGGGAAGTCATCACTCCTATAAAAAAGCTTATCCGTTCAGATAAGCTTTTGATGCATAATTCAGCCGATCAGTTTGCTTGAGCTAATGCTCAGTCTGCCAAAGCCTTTTCGGTGTCTTTGACCATTTCGGCAATGACTTCTTCGCAAGCTTCGTACTGACTGATTTGTCTTTTCAGCTCATTGACTTCTTGCATTAATTGCAATGCAACGCTGACAGCAATCTTTTGGTTAATCATCCGTGGACTTGCTTCACGCATATCTTGAAATTTTTGCTCTAACATTGCACCAGCATCTTTCAACTCTTGTTGTTGATGGGCAGGGCAACCTAGCTTATAACTCTGATCTAAAAACCAAAGTTCGACTGTTGTTAAATCACTCATGGTTATGACTCATATATTGCTTGATAAAGGTAGATATATTTACAGCTTATTTTGGACTGCGTTCTACAGGGATAAGCACTTCATCCTGTTCTTGTTCGCTTAATTGGTTGAGCTGATAAACTTCACGTCCATAGTCATCTTGTGCTGTGCCAAGTACTGCCAAACGTTGGATAATTGACTCAACTTTTTGCTTAGCTTGCTCATTTTTCTTCAACAATACATCACGTTGTTGAATCAACTCTTTGATTTGCTTTTGAGCGTCAGTGTGTTGATTTTGCAAGCTTTCATGTTGTAACTTGAGCGAATTGTTTGTATTAGATAATTGATCAAAACGATTATTTAACTCATTTTGATTGTTTTCTAACGCTTGCTTTGCCTTTTGCAATTGCTGATGATCACTTTGCAACTGTTCATACTTACTCAATTTTTCAGTCAGCTCATCGACCTTTTTATTCGAAAGGGTCAATTGCTGTTGTTGATACTTTCCATACTGTCTAGCGTCATTTAATTGCTCAGCTAAGCGTCGAACTTGTTGCTGTAAGTACTGTAATTGTTTTAACATAGGCTGTCGCACTCGGGAAAACTCGATTCATAGTGCTAAGTATAGAGATTGGACAGACGAATGCAAGATGATATTAGCGGTTGGACGCTGTGGAACCAACATTTTTTTGCGGTTGAAGGGGTGAACAGCCCAAGTGAGCTCAACGGTTTACTGATTGGTTTACTTTGTGTAACTCAAGCACCAAACAAAGATGAATGGCAAATGATTTTAAGACATTTGCAAATTTCTAGTCTAGAAAATGATGCTTTGCAATTCTTGACCGAAGAAGGTGAAGACATTGCCGCAGATATTCATGACGATGAATTAGAATATTTACCTGCTTTGCCAGATGATAGCCATCCTTTGCAAAAGCGTGTACAAGCTTTGGCAGATTGGTGTAATGGTGTGGTGTTAGGTTTTGGTTTGGCATCAGGTTATGTACGTAGTGATGAAGCAGAGCTTATCGAAGGCTTGCAAGATGTGGCATCGGTAGAATACCAAGATGGTGATGACGATGAAGAAGGCGAGCAAAGTTATCAAGAGCTGTACGAGTTTGTACATTTGATTCCAATTAGTCTTTCTACAGGTCGTCAAAAAATCGCTGTAGCAGATCTACCACTGTTGCAAAAAGCAGTAAAACAACATGAAGCATCCGATGAAAAAAGCTTGATTGATGGTTTTTATGAAAACCTAGAGGCAGGTGATTTTGATGATCATCACCATCACGATCATGATCATCACCATCATCACGATGACAATGATGACGGCGTAGAAATTTATCAGCCGAAAAAGTTAAACTAGTCTGGAACACTACAGATTTAAAATCATTTTGCTTTTAAATTTGTAGTGTATTTATTTTAAATGGCTTAGCGATTATATATCTCCTTGTCGTTTGTAAATGATTGAAAATATATTTAAATATTCAAGGACGTGATCCATGTTTTATATGATTGTAGCACTTATTATTTGGGCGAGTTCTTTTACCGCTGGCAAATATGCTTACCAGATGTTTGATCCAGCGGTCGTTGTGCTATTGCGTCTAAGCATTGCTGCTGCTATCGTATTGCCATTATTTATACGTCATTATCATACTGTTGCTCCCGATTTACGCAAAAAAATGTGGGGCATTTCATTTTTAATCTTTCCGATTGGTATTTTAATGCAATTTATTGGTTTAGGTTATACCTCTGCATCCAGTGCGGTGACGGTAATCGGTACTGAACCGATATTGGTTCTGTTATTAGGTTTTTTATTATTTGGCAAAAAAGTCGCTTGGTATGATTGGATACTGAGTGTTTTGGCATTTCTGGGTATTGTCATACTGGGTCTAGGTTCACATGGTGATGGCACGGTCAGTTTATTTGGTTTAACCTTAGTATTATTGGCAGGGATTGGCTTTACCTTGAGTATCTATTTGGGACAAAGTTTTATGGAAAAAATTGCACCGAATGTATATACCTCGATCATTTTTGTACAAGGAGTCATACTTTGCTTGCCATTGGTTTTAATACTGACCAAAACATGGCAAATTCATTTCTCATGGTCGGGTTTGTTTGCGGTGATTTATTTGGGTGTGGGCTGTAGTTGGTTGGCTTACAAACTATGGAATATCGGGCTGACTAAAACTCCAACGCATATTTCGGGTATGCTTATCGCTTTAGAGCCTGTATTTGGGGTCATCATTGCCATGCTAGTATTGGGTGAACGAATGAATACCTTAATGGCTTTGGGTAGCGTATTGGTGATTGGTTCTGCGATGGCTTCGACGATTATTCCGATTTTATTAGAGCGTTATGGCAATAAGCCTAAAGCACAGATTGACAATCAAACACAGTAGTAATAAGGTAAGAAAAATTTTGATTGTACCTATGCAAATCAAAATGTCATAAACACGTTGAGGAATAAACGAAATGTCTATAGATCTAAAGATCAAGTTGCCAGTTTTAAATGCAGAAGATTTTAAACAACGCCGTGCTAAGCTCGCCAAAAAAATGGGAAAAAATAGCGTAGCCATTATTGCAACACGTGCAGAAATGCTGCGTAATGGCGATGCTGATTATAAATATCGTGCCGAAAGTAGTTTCTATTATCTAACAGGTTTTGCTGAGCCTGAAGCGGTGGCGGTATTGAGTACAGATAATACAGGCAAATTAGACTATATTTTATTCTGCCGTGAACGTAATCGTGATATGGAAATTTGGAATGGTTATCGGGCGGGTTTGGCTGGTGCGGTAGAAGATTATCATGCCGATCAAGCATTTGCGATTACTGATTTAGACCAAGAGATTTTACAATTTATTCAAAATAAAGATAAGCTGTATTATCGCTTTGGTAAAGACCATGCTTTTGATCATAAAGTTACGACATGGTGTAAAGCGTTATATGATCAACATCGTCAAGGGGTGCACGCTGCAAAAAGTATTATTCCACTAGATAGCATTTTGGATGAAATGCGGGTGATTAAATCTAAAAAAGAATTAGATTTGATGCGTGCTGCGGCAAAAATCAGTGCCAAAGCCCATTTATATGCCATGCAAAAAATCCGTCCAAATATGATGGAATATCAGCTTGAAGCAGAAATCAATTATATATTTGGACAATATGGTTGTGTGCCATCTTATAATAGTATCGTCGGTGGTGGAGCAAATGGCTGTATTTTACATTATGTCGAAAATAATCAAGCTTTAAAATCAGGCGATTTGGTTTTGATTGATGCAGGTTGTGAATATCAACATTATGCAGGCGATATTACTCGTACTTTCCCTGTAAATGGTAAATTTACTGCAGAACAAAAAGCAGTTTATGAAGTGGTGTTAAATGCCGAATTGGCAGCCATTGAACAAGTTAAACTGGGCAATCATTATCGTAAACCACATGAAACCACAGTAAAAATTTTGACAGAAGGTTTGATTGATTTGGGCTTACTCAAAGGTGAGCTAAATGAATTGATTGAAACTGAAAAATATCGTCAATTCTTTATGCATGGTACGGGGCATTGGCTGGGTATGGATGTGCATGACGTAGGCGATTATAAAAATGATGCAGGCGAATGGCGTGCTTATGAAAATAATATGGTGGTGACCATTGAACCGGGTTTATATATTGCTCCAGATGACATGACAGTAGATGAAAAATGGCGTGGTATCGGTATTCGTATTGAAGATGATATCGTGGTGCGTGGTGATAATCCTGAAAATATGACTGTGGATGCCATTAAGACCATTGCTGATATTGAGTATTTCATGGCAGAACATACGTGCAAAAGCTAAAATTTTTTAAAATCGCTTTATTGTTTTTGGGTAGCATTTGTGCATCATATAGCTATGCTGAGATAAAACCATCTCAGCCTGTGTTATATGAAAAATCACCAAATCACCAAATCACCAAATCAGCAATTAAAGTTTTATAAAGATAATAACTGTCAGCAATATGAATTTTGTCAGGTTTATTATCAACTAGACAAACAACCATTAAAAAAATTTCTTGCATTAAAATATCCAGAAGATATTATTTGGCATGATAATTCGGCACAGATTCATTTTTCGGTGGGCAGTTATACGTCTACTGATTTTTTTATTGATGCTCAAAAAGGCATTTATAGTCGAGATAATGTAATCTTATTTGATGCAAAAAATCAATGTGTCTTAGCACAATATGGCGATAAAGGTTTGGCATTTTATCGCTTACATCAGAATAAACCTGTACACATTTTAAATTTGGTAAAATTGGGTTTTGATAAAAATGCCAGTTTTGTTTTATCGGCAATTAATAGTGATGACACATTAACCTATGTAAAAAATGGCAATTTTATTGTCAATTATGAACATCAAAAACAAGGTCAGGTGAGTAAAACATTTACCCAGCCTTGTCAGTAAATTTTAAATGGTGAAATGATGAAAAATTAACAATCAAAATGTCGTTTGCAGTATTAGGATTGGGTTTATCGAGCTTAACTTTTGCAAATTGTGATTTTGGCAATGTCTATGAAGATTTGCAATGTTATGAAAAGCAATTTTCCCAAGCCAAAGTACAGCTGAATAAAACCTATCAAAAGCTTTATCAGCAACAAAATACCAACACACAACAAGCATTAGAACAATCACAAACCGCATGGCTGAATTATCGTGATAAGCAATGTAATGGCTTGATGGGGGCAATCGGTAGTGAAGCACAAGGGGCTGGTAGTGGCTTGATTGTTACATCGTGCTTGGCTGAAATGACGACTGAGCGTAGTAAAACTTTAGCTGAGTTGTTAGACTAGATTGTGTTAGAATCACTCTGTAGATGAAATGTGTCCCAAACTAGGGCGTGTTGACAATTAACGCAAATTGATTATTGTTGCAGCCAGATAGATATTAGCAGCAAAAGATTCATCGGT
>NZ_JBHFHK010000032.1:0-23580 GCF_041928215.1 Hubeiibacter jixunmingi
GGTTTTTTTGTCATGCCTTATGCTACTATAGTTTATTCCCCTTATGCAAAAAAATTACGGTTTTGCGTAAGTCCTATGAATTTATCAGTCTTAACCCATCTGCGGTAACGTTGATAGATGCTGTTCCATTTGCCAAATTCAGCAGGAAGGTCACGCCAAGGACTGCCTGTGCGGATAACCCATAATACTGCTTCGATAAACAGTCGGTTATTTGTTGCTGTTCTGCCTCTGTCGGTCTCTTTGCCTGCACAATATGGTGCTATTTTTGCCCATTGGGCATCAGTAAGTGTTAGTCTATTCATATAATCAGAATAACTGATTTTCTTTGTATGTCAACACACCCTAATATACCTTTCCGTAATTGCAATAAAAAACAGGACAGCTGATGCAAGACTTTTTGATATCCATTCCCACAACAGAAGTACAAATGTTTTTTGTAGGATTTCTCACTTTTATATTGTGTATGTTCGTGGTATTTGGACTGGCAGTGGTAATGCTTTACTTTGATGCACAACGTGCTTGGCTAAAAAAGTATATATTTCACATATTATCGCTATTATCCTGTTAATTGTCATTGGCTTGTTTTTTGTGCCAAGTGAATATGCAGGCAGTTATCTTGATGTCTATGCCAATCAAACTTTTGCGAATGTTGGTTATACTCTAGTAATGGCTTTAATCTGTGCGGTAATTATGGAGTCTCGATTTGTATTGGGGCTGTTATTTACACTATTTTTTGCAGGGGTATCTGGGGCGATTGGCGGTAAAGGTGTAGGCGATTTTGTCTCGCCTAACCCCATTCATGCTAAGATTGAATGGCTTAGCTTCGATGACACTGACCTAAAGTTTAGTAGCCTAGTGATTGGGGTGACTGACCTAGGACATCAACACCAGCCCAGTCGAAATTTGGTACATTTACTCGATGAAAAAGGAATGTTAGAAGATGTCACGTTTTCAGATGGTGATGCGATTGATCCGCCGATTACAATGGATCTGATTCAAGCACCTTACTCTGGTTATTTATACTTACCCAATGAATATGCCTTTACATCTTATGGGCAAATACTTTTTTTATGTGTTGGCAACTCTATTTTCGTTTATTGTCTTTACAGGGATATTATTGTTATGCTGTCATCAGAAACCAAAAAATGCGGTCAATCCATTGAAGGATTTGTCTGATCTATCATCACCTGACGATTAAAGTTTAAATTACAGATTTTTCTACGGAGATGATTGCCGATTTCTGCTAAAATAAGCCGATTACTTTGACTGATTTTTAAGTTATGCAAACCTATCTCAATCTATTACAACATATTCTCGATACAGGTGGCGACAAAGGCGATCGCACTGGCACTGGCACACGTTCGGTATTTGGCTATCAAATGCGTTTTGACCTTGCAAAAGGCTTTCCGCTACTGACCACAAAAAAAGTGCATATGAAATCCATCGTGCATGAATTACTGTGGTTTTTAAAAGGTGATACCCATGTGCAATATTTACAAGATAATAAAGTGAGTATTTGGGATGAATGGGCAACAAGCGATCAAACCGCACGTTTTGGGCGTGGCGAAGGCGATTTAGGTCCTGTTTATGGTCATCAATGGCGTAATTTTGGGGCGACTAAAGATCAAAATGGTCAATATAATCGCGATGGTTTTGATCAAATTTCATGGTTGATTAATGAAATTAAAACCAATCCTAATTCTCGCCGTTTAATCGTGTCGGGTTGGAATCCGAATGAAGCTGGGCAAGTGGCTTTACCGCCGTGTCATACGCTGTTCCAATTTTTTGTGCAAAATGGCACATTATCTTGTCAATTATATCAACGCAGTGCCGATGTATTTTTGGGTGTGCCGTTTAATATTGCCAGTTATGCGTTGCTGACGCATATGGTGGCTCAAGTCTGTGATTTAGATGTGGGTGAGTTTATTTGGACGGGTGGCGATACGCATTTGTATCAAAATCATTTTGAACAAGCCCAATTACAATTGAGCCGTCAGCCGTTGCCATTATGTCAATTAAAACTCAATCCTGAAGTCAAAGATATTTTTGATTTTAAATTTGAAGATATTGAAATCGTCAATTATCAATCCCATGCAGGCATTAAAGCGGAAGTGGCAGTATGAGTTTATTAGACATTAAGTATGAATTGAACGCCCAAAATATCGAATTGGTACACGTTGTGGCATTCGATGAAAAGCACTGTATCGGCAAAGATAATCAGCTGGCTTGGCATGTGCCTGAAGACTTACAACATTTTAAAGCCGTGACCAGTGGCGGTGTGATTGTCATGGGGCGTAAGACTTTTGAAAGTATGGGACGACCGTTGCCTAACCGTACCAATTGGGTGATTACCCGTGATAAAAATTGGTCAGCGGATGGGGTAAAGGTCGCTCACTCGCTAGAAGATGCCTTGCGTTTGGCAAGTTTGGACGTGCCACACAGTCAGCAAGCTGATTGTTTATTTGTGATTGGTGGTGGTGAAATCTTTAAGCAAACTTTGCCGATTATGGATAGATTGGAAATTAGCCGTATCGCCTTAGATGTTCAAGGCGATGCCTTTTATCCTGAAATTCCCGACGAATTTAGTTTATGTGGTAGCGAACAAGGCGTGAGTGCCAAAAATGGCATTGGCTATACTTTTGAAACCTATCGGCAATTACATAAGGCAAATCATATTGATTAAAAAGCTGCCATTTATCATTATTATACTTTGTACTCATATTTGGCTTAGTCTAGCAATATGGGTACAGCAGCCTATTCATGTCTATTTTAGTTATTTGATTTTAGCATTATTCTTTTTAAGCACCAGTATTTTAACTTATCTGATTATCACAAATCATACTATTTCAAAATTTTATTATTACTGTTATGGATTATTTTTATTGGTAGGATTAGCTTGGTATTTTAATATTACACCGAAAAATAACCGTGATTGGCAAGATGATGTGGCTTTTAATGTCGATTATCAACAACAAAATAATCAAATTACCGTCTATAATGTGCGTAATTTTAATTGGCGAACTGAGCATGATTATGATATTCGTTGGGAAACACGGCATTATGATTTAAATCAACTACAAGGCGTGGATTTGGTACTTTCCACATGGGGCATTGATCAAATTTCCCATACTTTACTGACTTTTCGCTTTAATGATGGGCAAAAGTTGGCGTTTTCAATTGAAACACGCAAAGAAAAATCTGAAGACTTTACAATTATCACCAGAGATTACGCGACAATTATTTTTAACTTATTTACAACGTGGACAGCAATTAAATCAACAGCCTCAATGGTATAACTCACTAACCAGTAATTGCACTACAGTGATTTATGATATGGTGAAACATATTACCCCTGTGCCATCAGATTCTCGTATTTTGGCATCTGGATTATTGCCTGAATATTTATATCAGCATCATGTTTTGGATAATCAATATAGTTTAAATGAATGGAAAAATAAGACATTAATTGATCCTAAAGTTGAAAATTTTAAAACATTAGACGACCAAAGTAGCCAACATTATTCACAAATTATTCGACAAGGTTTGGACAAATAGGTATAATAAAATTATTCTATAAGATCTATAACTCTAAAGAAACCATAACTTTTTCCTTCTCTTAAGCAGACTTAAGATTAATGAAAAATATTATTTCGAAAAATATATATTAAATTATCTTAAAAATTTCCCTAATCTTGATAAACTCCAAAGTAACTGTTAAAATTCGCTTAATGAATAAAAAATTTGTATTACTGTTGTGGAGAAATATCAATGGGTGGACAACGAGTCCCTAAAAGTAAGATTTTTTTAAAAGCTGAAGAAAAAATAATCAGGACGTTGCTTATTTTAGACAAAAAATGCAGTGATGAAGAGATTCTTGATAAATTCAAAGAATTATTTCCTGATGATTGGATGAAAATAGTTAAAAGATATGAGGCACATGAAAGAATAACCCCTATCGGGGAAAGCCATCCCATGCCTCCACCTAGAAATTATCTACTTAATAAATTCAGAAAGTATCGCCAGATGTACAATAACGGTGAAAATCTAGGTAAAATCCTTGAAGAGTTAAATAAACCAAAATCTAAGTTTACAGAAGAAACACCAGAAAATATAGAAATTCTCATTTCTCACATCAACACAAATCTTAATTATAAGGATGGAATTTTAGCAATCAATAAATTAGCTAAATTTAAATGTGCTAAATCTATTGATGCCTTGATGAGATTTATGGAATCCGATGCGAACTTTGAGCTGAGAAAACTAGCCTTTGATAGATTGGTAAGATTCGGTTGTGATGTTAAACATCCTTCTAAATCTGCTAGTAAAAAATTGTGATGATAAATTAGTTATAGAATAGTAAAGTCAAAGGAAATTTTCCATAATAAGTGTGCCGAATAGCAATATTCTCATTATTGTTCGTACACTTTAATATGTATTGAAAATTTTCTTTTACAAAATTTCCAAGACTTTTTTCTATAACACCAATTTATGTATCTACAAATTCTTGAGATTGATAGAGTGGTAATACAATGAAAAAAAGGCGTTAATATGTATAGTCAATATGGCACTAAAATGGCAATTTTAGGCGGTGGATGTTTTTGGTGTACCGAAGCGGTATTTTTGCAAGTACAAGGGGTAAAAAGTGTCGTCAGTGGCTATGCAGGCGGTACAGCGGATACGGCAAATTATAAGGCGGTATGCGATGGTGATACAGGGCATGCCGAAGTGATTCGGATTGAATTTGATGAAGATGTAATTAGCTTTGAAAAACTTTTAGATATTTTCTTTGTTGTTCATGACCCAACGACTTTAAACCGTCAAGGCAATGATGTCGGTACACAATATCGCTCGGTGATTTTTTATCTTGATGAAAATCAACATCTTGTAGCAGAACAAAAAGTCGCTGAATTAAAAAGCTTGGGCGTAAATATCGTGACTGAAATCAGCCCTGCTCCGACCTTTTATCTAGCAGAAGAATATCATCAAAACTTTTATGCACGTAATCCAACGCAAGGTTATTGCAATGCGGTCATTCCAGCGAAGCTAGCAAAATTGCGTAGCCATATTTTTTCACAATAAAAATCAATAAAGTCGTACTGATTTGTATCGGTACGACTTTTTAGATATTGTATAACTGAACAGTGTTTAAACTATTCTGTGGCAAAATATAGATTTTTTAAGCCTGCTTCACTCGCACGCGACATCACTTGTGCAGTGGTGTCATACTTTGACTCTTTGTCTGCCATGAGCTGGATGGCTGTTTCAGGTGCTTGTTGTGCTTTGTCTTTCAATCGCTGATTCAGCTCATCCAAGCTAATTATTTCACCGTTGTAGGCGACTTGATTTTGTGCATCGATAGAGATATTGATTGTTTCTGGTGGTTGTTTTTGTATTTCAGCTTTTGCATCAGGCAAAGTCACAGGTAAAGATGGATTTGCCACAGTTGCCGTCACCAAAAAGATAATCATCAACACGAGCATAATATCGATCAACGGAATAAGATTCATTTCCGTCATGCCTTGTTGTTCATCATCACCCAATGAGAATGCCATTAGATTTGACTCCCTGCCAAAGATTTTGACACGTTATGGTCTGTCTGATTGCTTGATTGTTTCACTTCTGCTTTGTGTTCAGGCAAAATACTTTCAATCAACAAGCCATGTGCATGATCTTGTAGCTGCTGTGCAAGACGACGGTTTTGACGAATACAGACGTTATATGCCAATACAGCAGGAATTGCCACTGCCAGACCACAACCTGTCATCACCAAAGCTTCACCAACAGGGATGGCGACTTGGCTCAAACCTGCCTGACCACTCTTACCTACCGCAACTAAGGCATGAAAAATACCCCAAACCGTACCAAATAAACCTACAAACGGTGCAATAGAAGCAATCGTGCCTAGCACAGTAACACCACGCTCGGTGGCATGTTTTTCACGTCCGATTTGTTGCAATAAAGCTTGTTCGGCAGCTGCTTTACGTTGGTCATAAGGCAGAGCTTGTACGCGTGCTTTAAGCTGTTGTACGGCTTGTGACAAGCGTTGATTGGCGTTTTGCTGTAGATTTTTGGTGGCAAGTACACGCAAAATAAATACCGCCCAAGATGCCAACGACATGACCAATAAGATGATATATAGTGTCTTACTGATACTGTCGGCATATTGCCAATATACTGAAAAATCCATAAATTACTCCAAAATTATTTTAACAATAAACTAAAACTGACGTTGGCTTGTACAGGGTGTGGATATGGTTTTAGGCGAGCCGCTTGTACACTTCTTAATGCAGCACTATCTAATCCAGGGATACCACTACTACGACTGACATTTGCATCGGTAATTTTGCCACTCGCATCCGCTTTAAAACTAATGGTAATACTGACTGATTGTTTACTTTTTAAATACTTTTCTAGCGTTTCACTGCGAATAGTCGGGCGTCCTCGAAGCCATTGTAATGCTCCTTCGGAAATCATTTGTGGTGTCTGTGCTTGTTCTTTTGCAGCCTGATCTTTTGCAGCCTGATCTCTTGCAGCTTGCTCTCTTGCTGTCTGATCTCTTGCTGCCTGATCTCTTGCAGCTTGCTCTCTTGCCGCCTGTTCTTTCGCTAAGCGTTCTTGTTCTGCTTTGAACTGGCTATCGTCTTGCTTAGTTTCTGGTTTATGATCAACTTGACTATGAAAATTTTGTGTTTTTACATTGGGTATATTGGTACTGATTACGGTCGGCTGTGGTTTTGGTGTTGGTTGTGGTTTTTCTATAGGTTTAACTGGTTCGACTGGCTTTTCTGTAGGTTTAACTGGCTCAATTGGTTTTTCTTGTGGTAGTGGTGGCTGTGCAGGCTCAGCAATTGGTGCTTGTATCTTTACAAACTGTACGGCTATAGGTGGAGTATCTACAGCACCTACTTCGATTGTTTTGACTTTTAATAGACCCCAAAATACGAGTGCATGACCGATAGCCACTATACCCAATACAGTTGCCGTCTTTTTTGGAGAAGATTCGACTTGGGGTAGATTGTGTTGTATCAAATCAGCCATGGGTAAAGATGCCTTTTGCCTGAAAATTAAAAGATAAATGACTTAAATGGTAGTTTCAATAAGAATGAGAGGAAAATTAAATCATCGATATATATTAAATGATAATTATTATCATTTTCAAGTAAATTATATCATAGCTGCTTCATTCGATTATTTTTAAACCAAAATGTGATGTTATTATATTACATTTGTGTTTGAAAGCACAGTAATGACATTTTCTACAAGACTATGCGACGCATAAAAAGCAGGGTTAACCGTCTCACATCACTTACTGCTTGTTTTACAAGTAATAAGCGATAGTGAGTGAATGATGATTTATTGTTCTATATTCGCAGGTGATGTTTGATGTGGAATAGCGTTATTGCTAGAGCCGTTACTCGATTTGGTTGGTGCATCTGTATGCACGACTGTGCTTTGTTTAGCTTTGTTTGTAGACTTATCCATACTGTTTAACACGGCATCAGCAAGTACGGTATTATTGGCACGAACAGAAATATCTTTGGTCAACACTGGTGGCATTTGATGCTGAGCTGTATTTTGAGATGATGTATATGCTTGTGGATTACTTGTATAACCATAATATGCCGTCACCGGCTTGGTTTTATGATTGCTTGCAGGGACTTTTGCAGTGTTGGTTTGAGACCATCTATTTGCTTGATAGTTCATTTGGTTGTTGGCTTGACTATTGATTTGAGTAGCTTTCTGATTCGCAGGCGCGACTTGGATTGCCATTGACTCATCACCAACGTCTATAACTTTTAGCTCTTGTTGTACAGTCGTTTGTGCAGCTGAATCCGCCTCACTACCCTGTTCTGTGGTTGCTGATGTTGCCGCTGCGGATGATGGCAAATCAGTCACTGTATCGGTGGTAGATTTTGAATTGACTTCAACCAAAGCGGTAGGCGTAGGTGCCACAGATTTACTGGCATTATATTTATCTTTGATGGTCGAAATCGCAAAAAAGGCAGCAACATGCCCAACAGTCACCAACACAGTTGCGATCACCGCTTTACGTTTAAGCTTATTTTCCATCAGCTGTGTTGCTTGCTCTAATTGCATAACTCTACCTTTTTAAATATTTCATAATACTTGATAAAACAATGGGACAGCAAATCCAGTACGCTTGTCTTATTTATCAAACACGACTGTCTTGTTGCCATCAACAATAATACGGTCTTCCAAATGCCATTTTACTGCACGAGCTAAAACATTACGCTCAACATCTTCGCCCAACTCACGAAGTTGTTCAACGTTGTAGTTATGGCTCACCCGTTCTACACCTTGCTCAATAATCGGACCTTGATCCAAATCGGCAGTCACATAATGTGCAGTTGCCCCAATCAATTTTACACCTTTTTCATAGGCTTGTTTGTACGGATTAGCACCAACAAATGCAGGTAAAAATGAATGATGGATATTGATAATTTTCATCGCCCAACGATCAACAAATTCTTCATCCAAAATCTGCATATAACGTGCCAATACCAGCAAATCATTACTTTGTAATAATTCATCAATCTGTTGATAAGACGCACGCTTGTTATCTTTATCAACAGGAATCACTGTAAATGGAATATTAAAATTTTCTACTGATTCACGTAGATCTTCATGATTGGATACAACATGGGTAATCTCGCATGGTAATGAACCACGACTATGACGCCACAACAATTCTAATAAAGCATGATCGACTTTCGATACCAAAATAGCAATTTTTTTCGGTTCAGCGACCAGATTTAGATGCCATTGCATCGCATATTTATCGGCAATATTTTTGGCAAAGGTATCCAATAAAGATTGGCGACGGTGGAGTAAATCTGCCAATTCAAACTCAACACGCATGAAATAGCGTCCACCTTCGGCTTCGGTTGCGTATTGATGCAGGTCAGTAATGTTTGCACCTTGATGATATAAAAAGCTCGATACCGCTTGTACGATACCAGCACGGTCATCACAAGTAATCAGCAGACGTGCTGTATTGGCTGTCATAAAATATACTCAAGAGATTAAATTTGAAAACGCATTTCATTCTAGCGATTTTTTGTCATTTTCGCCATTTCAAAACCATATAAACTGTACAGTTTTATATATATTTACAAATAAATTTATTAAATTCATATATTTATAAAAAATAGCACTGCATAATTTTTATTACATATTGTTTATCTGACTTGACTATTATTTGTTTTTAGCCTAAAACTGAACAATATGATTTAATGTGTTTAGGGTAAAGGAGACAGACCATGTCGAATAGTCACAATGAGCAACACCCACAAGGACAGTCCACAACAGATGGCATTTCGATTGATGCTAAACGTCTAAATGAAATTTTTTATCAGCAAAAAAAAGCATATCAACGTCATCCTTATCCAAATCTTAATCAGCGTTTACAGCGTTTAGAAAATCTTAAAAAAATCCTGTATAAATACCAAGATGATTTTGCTCAAGCCATTTCGCAAGATTATGGCAATCGTTCCATTGATGAAACCAAGATCGGCGAAGTGCTGACCGCAATAGAAAACTGTAATTATTACATCAAAAATCTAGATGATTTAATGAAAGTTTCCAAGCGTTCAGTAGCAACCATACATCAACCTGCAAAAGCATGGGTTGAGTACCAACCACTAGGTGTAGTCGGCATCATTGCTCCATGGAATTATCCATTATTTTTGTCCTTAAGTCCGTTGATTTGTACATTGGCAGCAGGTAACCACGCCATCATCAAGCTGTCTAGTCTCAGCAAAAATTTTGCAAAAGTATTGAGCAAAGCATTATCAGAAGCTTTTCCTGATGATGTGGTCAGTGTCGTTTTCGGTGAAACCTTAAATGACCATTTTACCCATTTACCTTTTGATAAAATCATTTTTACAGGCTCTGGTGATGTTGGCAAAAAAGTGATGCGTGCTGTTGCTGAAAATCTTACGCCAGTGCTGTTAGAGCTGGGTGGTAAATCGCCAACCATCGTACATGAAGACATGCCTTTAGAAGATGCGGCTCAACGTATCGCAATTGGTAAATTGTGGAACGCAGGACAAACATGTGTTGCACCCGATTATTTATTTTTGCCACGTGGAAAAACCCAAGATTTTATCCAAGCCTACAAAGCCCAAGTACAACAACTCTATCCAAGCATCGCTGACAATCCCGACTACACCTCTATTGTCAGTGAAAAGCACTATCAACGTTTGCAAGATTATTTGACCGATGCCAAAGCACAAGGTGCTGAAGTCATTGACCTTTATCCAGAACAAAATCAGGCTTTGTTAAAAGAAAAGCATACCATTTCACCTACCCTAGTGCGTCATGTATCACCTGATATGTTATTGATGAAAGAAGAAATCTTTGGTCCAATTTTGCCTATTATGGAATATGACGATATCGATGATGTGATTATGTTTATCAATGCTCGCCCACATCCTTTGGCATTGTATTATTTTGATTTTGATAATAAAGATGTCGCTGAATATATTCGCCGTAACACGCATTCTGGGCATTTTGGTTGGAATCAAGTATTGACTCATGTTGCACAAGAAGACTTGCCATTTGGTGGTGTTGGTGCATCGGGCATGGGCAAATATCATGGTGAAGAAGGTTTTTATAGTTTATCTCATGCTCGTTCGGTGATGAGTTATTCAAAATTTTATGCTTTAAAATATATCGCACCACCATTTAGTCGTAAAATTCATGAAATTGTGTACAAAACCCTGTTACGCAAATCGTGATTTTAGGCTAAAATAGACCGTCTTGGGTATGCGATGGCAAAGATGGTCTATTTTGTCATCACACTCGAAAAATCGCTTAATAGATAGGCGATTAATCGCATTACGTACAACAAATAAACAAAATGCTTGCATTTTGCGTTATTTTTTGCTATAAAACGCCCCTTAAGAAATTTAATTTTGTTTAACCGATAACAGCCTAGCCTTTTTTTGATGGTTTGGCTTGTATCTCTGGAGTTCACCATGTCTAAGGTTTGCCAAGTTACCGGCAAGCGTCCAATCGTTGGTAACAACGTTTCGCACGCCAATAACAAAACCAAGCGCCGGTTCGAGCCGAACCTGCATCACCACCGCTTTTGGTTAGAAAGCGAAAAACGTTTCGTACGTCTTCGTTTGACCACTAAAGGTATGCGTATCATCGACAAATTGGGTATTGAAAAGGTTGTTGCTGACCTACGTGCTCAAGGTCAAAAAATCTAAGGAGCTACTCTGATGCGTGATAAGATTCGTTTAGTATCAAGTGCTGGTACAGGTTATTTCTATACCACGACTAAAAACAAACGTACGATGCCTGAAAAAATGGAAATCAAAAAGTTTGATCCAAAAATCCGTCAACACGTGATTTTTAAAGAAGCTAAAATCAAATAATTTTTATTTTGATTTTACAAAAAAACGGCTTTATGTTTTGCATAAAGTCGTTTTTTTATTGATGATTTAAAATGATGCAAATTAATTTATAAAGGAACTGTCCTAGATAACGTAGTTTAGTTATACTAGGACAGCCCCATCTTTAATTTCATAGAATATATATGATGATTGAGAATACATATGAAGATGATTATTTTGATAAAGACCTTGAGTTGTGCTTAAAGTTTTTATCTGAAAAGAAATATCAATACATATTAAGCAAACTTTTCTGCTCTGATAAAAGTATTTGGATTAATGTTCATAACTCTGTAAATGATGAAAATTTAGTTTTATCAAATAACATAGATTTTATGTGGCTAGATATCCCTGATAATGAAGATAAAAATATGGTTATTGTTTTATTTTTAAATAAACTGACTATGGAAATAGTTTATGCTTATTTTAATTTAAAAACGCTTGTGCATTAGTTTTTATCCAATTACCATAATTAAAAAAATAGGTTAAAATATATTCAGGACAATCCATTCATAAATTTAACAACCTTTTAAGATTATCTTTAGCTTTTACTTGAAAATTATTTTGAAAAAATTCAGTTTTAAATAAATGCCGTTGTTGATAAAAGCCATATAATACGTCATGGCGTTTTTGTTGGTAAATATTGATTTCAACCCATTGATATTCTTGTCTAATCTGCTGTTCATACTCCGAAAATCGCTCTGCTGTACTGGCTAAAATCGCCAAATCTATATCTAGTAAATAATTTAAATCTTGATAATAAGGGTGATGGCTTGCAAATGGATTTTGGTGCGTTTTGGTGGAAAAAATAAACTGGCGAATAATTTCTATTTCTTCGCAATTTAAATTTATTTTTGCCAATTTTTGCACTGCATATTGACTGCTATATTCTTCATTCATATTGGAGCGTGGGTCATAGACTATATCATGATAAAACAATGCCAATGCTACGATTTTGGGTGAATGAAACTCGGCTTGTAATTGTTGCCAAAAATCAAAGCATTCGGCTAAATGCTGTAGCGTATGATAAGCACGCCAAGGCTCTTGATAACGCAACATAATATCTTGAAATAAATCATCATGTTGTGACAAATCCAATGCCTGCCACGTTTGTTGTAAAATGTGCATTTGCTTCTACTCTATCGTTTTAAATCATTATGATTTTAAATTTGACACTATGCAATCAGAACGTAAATTTTTCCACAAACCATCAAAAAAATCTTGACAAACTCAAAATAAAGCCTATGATACGCCTAAATTTCATACTACAGATAATGAGCTTTCGCTCAATTATCCATCAACCAAAGGGAGGTTAAATGTGATGTTCTACAATTTATTCATTCAACCGACAGCGGAAACACGCTGTTTATAAACCCTTGTCTTATTATATCGGACAAGCGTTTATTAAAAATTTGCACTTGTCCGAATGCCAACCAAAATCATGCTAACTTCGTCTAGCCGTGAATTGCCAAGCATTCACTTGGTTTTATTTTACTGATTTAATTTATTAAGCTGTTTTTTTTGATTTTTAATATCTTGTTAAAAATCGTTGCTAATGCTCGCTTAATTTTTATCATCCTAAAATTTTCCTTGCTGACAAGTGCCTAATATTTCTTAAAAAATTGAGAAAAATTATGGCTATACAACTGATTTTAAATGCCAATGCCGAAGAACACGGTTATGGCGTACCTGTAAAAATTTATACCCGTGATGTCGATGAAGAAAGCCTAAATCAACTGCGTAAAATGGCACAATTGGATTTTATTCATTCCCATATTGCGGTGATGCCTGATGTGCATCTGGGCAAAGGGGCAACGGTCGGCAGTGTAATTCCGACCAAAAGTGCCATCATTCCAGCAGCGGTCGGTGTCGATATTGGCTGCGGTATGAATGCCCTACGCTTAAGCCTAAAAGCATCGCAATTGCCTGATAATCTGTCGGCGATTCGTAATGCGATTGAACGTAAAGTGCCAGTCGGCTTTGAGCAACACAAGCAAATCAAAGCCAAAGCCTCTACCCTATCACCACTGGATAAACAGCTCAAAGTCATTACCGATAAGCATCCTGCTTTACGTCGTATGTTGCGTCAATTTGATGCCACTTGGCAAAAACAACTTGGCACCTTGGGCGGTGGTAATCATTTTATTGAGCTATGCATTGATGAAAATGATGATGTTTGGGTGATGCTACATTCGGGTAGTCGTGGTTTGGGCAATGTGATTGGTACGTATTTTATTGAGCGTGCCAAGAAAGAAGCCCAAAGCCGTTTTGGTCATGTGCCTGACAAAGATTTATCTTATTTTGCCGAAGGCTCGGCTAATTTTGATGATTATGTGCAAGCGGTAGAATGGGCACAAGCCTATGCTTTTGAAAATCGTCGTGAAATGATGCGATTGATTTTGGAAGCCATTCGTCCGCTATTGCCAAGCTTTCAGATGACCAAAGAAGCGATTAATTGTCATCACAATTATGTTTCGCAAGAATATCATTTTGGTGAGCATGTTTTTGTTACCCGTAAAGGGGCAATTTCTGCACAGCAAGATGAATATGGCATCATCCCTGGGTCGATGGGGGCAAAATACTTTATCGTCAAAGGGCGTGGTAATCCTGATTCGTTTTGTTCATGTTCGCATGGTGCAGGGCGAAGAATGAGCCGTAGTCGTGCTAAGCTGATGTTTAATCAACAAGATTTGATTGCACAGACGCAAGGCGTGGAATGTCGTAAAGATAAAGCCGTGGTCGATGAAATTCCGAGTGCATACAAGGATATTGATGAAGTCATGGCAAATCAAGACGACTTGGTCGAAGTGGTACACACGCTAAAACAAGTGTTATGTATCAAAGGTTAAACTGATTTAAACCATTTACAAGGTGATTTTATGAAACTCAAAACCTTACCCAAAATCAAAGTGCGTAATCATGTTGCACTTTCACCACTACTGAAAAAAGGTGGTGTATTTGCTACAGAGCAACCCAAAGCGGTACATCGCCGTCAGCGTCAGCAATCCAAACAACAATTGCGTAAAACCGATTGGTTGTGAAAAATAGGAGCTGTGGATATGTATCAACTTATCAACAAGGAGAAAGGGCGGAGTAATCCGCTCTTTTTTATTGTGAAAAATATTATACTTACTAAAGTTCGTTTTGATAAAAAACATTGAAATCAATCATCTATATTTATACATCTGTGTGTCATTAGTTTTTGTATCAATTTTATGTTAAAATTAAGCAAATCAATAGCTTTCAAACTCATAGCCACCATGGAAAATTTAGCAGCTCTTCCTAATAGCCCTATCAGCAAGCCAAATACACAACGTGGTCATGAGCGTTGCCGACTGCTACTTGATGTAGCCACTGAATTATTTATCCAACATGGCTATGAACATGTCAGCCTAGATCAAATCGTTGAAGTCGCTGGTGGTTCAAAAGCCACGATTTACAAATATTTTGGCAATAAGCAAGGCTTATTTTTTGCGATTTTTCAGCAACGCTGCAATCTTTTTCTACAAAAAGTAGAACAAATCTATGAGCAAAATATTGATGATATTCAGCTCACTTTAGAAAATTTACTTTATGATTTATATCAGTTTTTTATTGATAGTAAAGGTGGTGCGTTCGAACGTTTACTGGTACAGATGAGTGAGAATGACGTCAAACTTGCACAAGAGTTTTACGAAACTGGTCCTAGGAAAGCACATCAATTGTTAGCCGCATTATTACAAAAAGCACATGATGCCAAACAAATCCACTGCCCAGAACCAGAAATTTCTGCAATTTATTTTTATGGCTTTTTGCATGACGTGCATTGGCGTAATTTGGTAGGTTTGTCTAATGCACTTTCTGATGCACAAATTCGTCACCAAATTAACTATGTGGTCGAGCGTTTTGTATCTGGTCATGCAATAAATTAAAATATTTTGTTATATAACCTTGATTTAATCTTAAATTTTAGATATATATTTATATTTTAGAGGATCTAGATATGGCGACTCGGCATTTTTTAAAATTAAGTGATTTAACTCCCACCGAATTAAGACAAGTTTTAAATCGGGCAATTGAGCTGAAACAGAATTTAAAAGAAGATGATATTTACCAACCTTTTGTTGGTAAAGTCATGGGGATGATCTTCGAAAAATCGAGCACCCGTACGCGTATCTCATTTGAAGCAGGTATGAGCCAATTTGGCGGTTCTGCGATCTTCCTTTCACCTCGAGATACACAATTGGGGCGTGGTGAACCGATTGAAGATTCTGCACGTGTTATGTCACGCATGCTTGATATTGTGATGATTCGTACTTTCGGTCATGATATCGTAGAAAAGTTTGCTCAATATTCCAGTGTACCTGTCATCAATGGCTTGACTGACGATCATCATCCTTGTCAGTTGCTTGCAGATATGCAAACTTATCTTGAGCATCGTGGCGATATTTCAGGTAAAACAGTTGCTTGGATCGGTGATGGTAATAATATGTGTCATTCCTATATGGAAGCGGCAGATTTGTTGGGCTTTAAACTTAAGATTGCTTCACCACAAGGCTATGCACCGACAGCTGAATTATTGAAAAAATTTGCACATTGTGTAAGCTTGGTAGATAGTGCTGAGCAAGCTGCTCAAGATGCAGATTTGATTGTGACCGATGTTTGGGCAAGTATGGGGCAAGAAGAAGAGCAACAAAAACGCATCAAAGCTTTTGCAAATTATCAAGTGAATGAACAATTGATGACATTTGCAAAACCTGACTGTTTGTTTATGCATTGCTTACCTGCCCATCGTGGAGAAGAAATCTCTGAAAACATGTTAGATCATCAGGGCTCAGTGGTTTGGGATGAAGCAGAAAATCGTTTACATGCACAAAAAGCATTGATCGAGTTTCTATTTCATCAACAGGGTGTAATGTAAAGCAACGCTCTTTTGATAATAAACAAAACGGCTTGGTATCTCACCAAGCCGTTTTGTTTATGTTACTAAAACTTATCTCTTATGTATTAGCCGTCTAATTCACCAGTTTTGATTAGGTTCTCTTTGTATTTCAACCAACAGAAATGTACTAAAAAGCCAATACTCATCACCAATGCAATCAGCATGATATTATTGGTAATTAGGGATTTTTCTTTGGTTAAAATACCAAATAATACACCAATGATTGCAGGGGCAACACCTGCATTTTCACCTTCCGAAATGGTTGGGGTCGCCAATATTGCAAACAAAATGACCCACAAAATACCGCCAAACGGGCTAGGAATACGACGTGTAATGCCATACCAAGCATAAAGCGCCAATAATGTCCCGCCTACATAAACGGTAACAGCGATAGTCGCCTCTGGAATACCATCAAATAGACTTAAAAATCGATTAAAAAAAGATTCGATATTAGATGTTTGTTCAGGCACCGCGTAAACCCTCTGGTTCTACTGCATTTGGATTAATCAAGCCTTCCGGTGGCATTTGCACAAAATAGCCTTTGGTGGTGAGTGAATCTAGCACGTGTATTGTCGATACTCGTGCCAGTTTACGTTCTGGCTGTAGGTCAATTTGCATGACAAAGATTGCTCGACCGAATGCCATTTTCAGCATATCTGGTACATTTTCAAATGGATCTGTGGCTGTATCAGTGGCATTGTCCGCACGCGCTACGTACAAATACATTTCGTCTTTTTTACTTGATTTATAAATATCACACAACATTAAAATCTAAAACCATCACTGCAATTTAACCTGTTAAGCATAACCAATTTTTAAACGAATTGCTATGCTTGTATTACAGGCTTTACATTAAAAAAAATGATACGAGCTACCAAAACATCTGGTCTATTATACCAAGATATCTCGCTTACTGTTTCCGCCTACTGGTGCACCGATAATACCATCTGCTTCCATCTGGTCAATCATACGTGCCGCACGGTTATAACCTAGGCTAAATTTACGCTGTAAAATAGACGCACTGGCTTTACGTGACTCGAGTACAAATGCCACACATTGATCATATAATGGATCACGATCAGCTTCCGCAACATCGCTACTAAAGTCTGCACTGCCCGCTGCTGAACCATCTTCATCATAAGGTGTCAGGATTTCATCGACATAGTTTGGTGAACCACGCTCACGCCATGCATCACAGACACGATTGACTTCATCATCACTGATAAACGCGCCATGTACACGAATTGGTTCATTACTACCTGGGGCTAGGAATAACATATCACCGTGACCTAGCAAGTCTTCTGCACCGCCTGAATCGAGAATAGTACGAGAGTCAATTTTTGAATTGACACGCAATGCCACACGAGTTGGGATATTGGCTTTGATCAAACCTGTAATGACATCAACTGAAGGGCGTTGCGTTGCAAGCAAT
Organism: Hubeiibacter jixunmingi; assembly: GCF_041928215.1. Taxonomy (NCBI): domain Bacteria; kingdom Pseudomonadati; phylum Pseudomonadota; class Gammaproteobacteria; order Moraxellales; family Moraxellaceae; genus Hubeiibacter; species Hubeiibacter jixunmingi. The sequence goes on from NZ_JBHFHK010000032.1 coordinate 17,774, forward strand.
AAATGAATACCTGCCGCACGTGATTTTTGTGCCAAACGCGTAATCATCTCTTCGGCTTTTTTACCGACTTGCATGATCATATCAGCAAATTCGTCTGCCACAATCACAATCATTGGCAATGGCTGTAAACGTGGCGCACGCTGTTGTGTCGCAGAATTTTCAGCTTTCCATGTTGGATCAATTAAGTCTTCACCACGCATCATGGCTTCTTCGACTTTGCGGTTATATTCGGTGATTTTACGCACCTTAAGATGGGCAATCAGTTTATAACGGCGTTCCATTTCATTTACACACCAATTCAACGCATTGACTGCATCTTTCATATCGGTCACGACTGGCGTGAGTAGATGTGGAATATCATTATAATTGGCAAGCTCAAGCTGTTTTGGATCAATCAAAATTAAACGCAATTCTTCAGGGCGATACTTAAGCAACATCGATAAAATCATTGAGTTTACCGCGACTGACTTACCCGAACCCGTTGTCCCTGCTACCAACATATGTGGTGCTTTCGCCAAATCAGTCAGCACAGATACACCTGAAATGTCTTTACCCATTGCCATGCTGATCAAACCATTCGGATCACGGTAATCATAAGTATCTAATAATTCAATCAAACGCACCATTTCGCGGTTTTCATTCGGTACTTCGATGCCGATATAGGGTTTGCCAGGAATAACTTCGACCACACGCACTGATTTCATTGACATAGAGCGTGCCAAATCTTTAGAAATATTGGTCACTTTAGATGCTTTAACACCTGGTGCTAGATCCAACTCAAAACGTGTTACCACTGGACCTGGTTGTGCCTCAACGACTTGAGCCTTGATATTAAAATCTTGTAGCTTGATTTCTAACAATTCTGATAAACGTCGTAACTGCTCTGGACTAAAGCTGACTTTTTTATGCTCATCTACTTTATCCAAGACTTCAAGCTCTGGCAATGGTGACAAATCCAAACGTCGCTGTGCAACCTGCATAGCACGTGATACCACTCGCCCACTACTGTCCGTCAAAGGTGCATCAATATCAGCCCAGTCACTGTCCAAAAGCTGTGCATCAAAGCCATCATTTATTTTATTTTCAAAATCAGTCAAGATGTCGACTGTACCTTGCGATGCTGCTGTAGCATTTGACACTGTACTTGTCGCACTTTGGGTTGCAAAAACTGGCATATCATCAAGTGATGTATCATGAGATACTTCAACTTTAGATGCCAAATCATTTAAATCAAAATCTTGCTCTAAATCCAAATCAGCAAAGCTATCTAGTGTTTTAGCTTGATGCTGTGGTTGGGCATGTTTTGCTACGGTGTCCTGTGCAACGTGTTCTGCTTGCAGATTTTTTGACTGATGATTTTGCTCATTCGGCACAGCATCCAATAATTGGTCAAAGATACTGTCATCATCCCAATCCAATGTCGATTTTTGAGTTTGCTCAAGCTGAGTTAACGCAATATCGCCTTCGGTGGTTGGTTGAAAAATTGGATCTGTAAGCAGCACATCTTCAACGCTCAACGCTTCTTGCACTTGTGTATCATCAGTCAAAACATCTTGAAGCTGAGGCTCATTTACTGTCGTCACAGTAATAGGATCAACATTCTGCTGATCTAAATGCGTATGACTAGGTACTACATTTTCATCAATATTAACGCCTTTTGCAGCAGTCACAATCGATACACCGCTACCAACAAGTGCTGCACGTTCCAAGTTTTTAGCCAGGCTCGATGTGACTGGATGCTTAGCCACTACTGGCTCTTCCACTGGTGCTGGTGCAGGTTTTGGATTCATCAAGTCTGAAATTGATACTTGTTCCAATGGTGGTTGTGGCGGTGCTTTGGCAATAGGATTTGCTTTATGATGGCTTATCGTGGCTGACACACTTTGACGCATTTCACTTGTCACTGAAGTGTTTGGCGTATGTTGATTATTTGGCTCTACTGTGCGTTGCCAAACCTCGCCTGCTTTAATTTCAGTTGCTAAAGTCTCGGCTACAGCTTCAGTATCGATGTGATGATTTTCTGTTGCAACGTCTTTATGCAATTCATCGGTTGCTTGATGGCTGTGTTTATTGGGTGCTACGTTTAAATCAGCTAAATCGTTAAGATCACTTTTATTCAATTCAGCTTTTTTATTTTTATAAAATAATTCTTTTAAATAGTTTGGTGTTTTTGCCAGTACTTCAGGTGCTTTATGCCATTCTATTTTGAATGCCAAAGTCCATAAAGATAAATTAAATAAAGTTAGTAAAACCACCGCACCAATACGTGTAAAGGTATGCTCTAAACCATGAGATAATTCTAAACCTACAATCCCACCTGATGCATTTGCAAGACTATCCGTTGGCACTTGCCACAGAAAATATAACAACGCCGCTGTCGTCAATATAATAAAAAACTGTGCTGCATAGCGAAAAGGACGCGTTAAATAGCTACGTGGCCACCATATTTGAATTGCTTCAATAAACAAAAAAACAGGAATGAGTATCGCAGCCCAACCAACGATTGCATATAAAATATCAGCAAGCCATGCACCAGAAATACCGCTCGCATTGCTTACTTGCTGTGTATCGCTAGACACTTGCAACCAACCCGGGTCAAAAGGCGTATAGGTCATGGTGGCAATCAATAAATAAATGCCTAATGACAATAAAAATATTGTGGTAATGACACGCTGTGTATATTGACCCGCTAAAATGCTCATAATCAACCTTAATCTAAGCAAAAACAAAAAGCTTATCTGACAAGCGTCTCAAACAATAAAATGGCTGAACACGTTGCTGATATTAGGAATTGTGCATTATGCCATAGTTTACAGATGGATAGCAGAGATAAGCATAATTAATTTTTTAAGAAAATGTGTTTTCATTGACACTTTTTCATCAATCATAAATATTGTTCTGCTATACTGCTGACAACAGTTTGATGATGCATTATCAATATGCTTTTGAAATCATTAAACATTGTAATTTATTCAATAATATCTTAAGGATAAGTGTCATGAACGTACTTCAAGAACTGCCATTACCGCAGCAACTTTGGCAAGAACACAGCATCGATATGACTCGTCATCGTATCAATGGTCGTTTACTTAATCAAAGTGAAGGCATGCAAATTGGTAAGGCTCAACGACAACATACACCACGACGTGCATTGGCAAATATCAGTCAGCGTCCGAAAAATATCGATGCCCTAAGTATTTATCACTGGTCAAATCAAGGGCGTCTTGCTCATCTGTTGCCTGTACGTGCTAAGCGTATGAGTGTGTCACCGTTTACTTACTTTCGGGGTATGCCATCGTTGATGCTATTTGATCAGGCTTGGGAAGGTCACCATTCTGGTTTATTCCAACAGATTTGTGGTGATTGTCATCTGACCAATTTTGGTGGTTTTGCCAGCCCAGAACGTAATATGTTATTTGGTATCAATGATTTTGATGAAAGTATCGTTGCACCTTTTGAATGGGACATCAAACGTTTGGCATCCAGTATCATGGTGGCAAGCCCCCTACTCGGCTTGGGTGAGAAAGTCGGACTAAAAGCCATCGAAATTTTATTAGATACTTATCGTGCTGGTTTGTTACACCATCAAAAATTATCTCCGCTAGAAGTGTGGTATGACAAGGTTGATGCAACAAAGATACTTGCACATACTGATGATAAAAAACTACGTGCTACACGTAAACGAGAATTAGACAAGGCACGCTTTAATACTTCAGACAAAGTATTACCAAAACTCACCAAAACCGATCCTGTAACTGGCTTTCGTCAATTTAAAGATGAACCTCCACTACAATTGCATCCAGAAAATGGACAACCTTTTTATCAAGATGTAGAGCTGTTCTTTGAGCAATATCGTAATAGTCTCAAATTTGATCGCCAAGTATTATTTGATCGCTATGCACTGCGAGATGTGGCATTGCGTGTGGTCGGTGTAGGCAGTGTCGGTACACCTGCTGCAGTGGCATTATTTAAAGATGCAGATCATGAACCGTTGATTTTACAAATGAAAGCGGCTTATCCATCAGTTTTGTCACCATTAATCAAGACCGAACATTCACACCAAGGCGAACGTGTGATTCGTGGACAACAATTGATGCAAGCGGCAAGTGATATATTCTTGGGTTTTTCGCAGCTGACCAAACCTCAAACACAAGATTTTTATGTACGCCAATTGCGTGATATGAAGTTTTCCGCTGACTTGAGTACTATGGATACGGAACATTTTTATGAATATATCGAAAGCTGTGGCTTGGCACTGGCTCATGCTCATGCCAAAGCGGGTAATGCAGATATCGTGTTAGGTTATCTCGGTCAAGGTACGAGTATTGTGAATATTATGCAAGATTATGCAACGCAAACAGCAGAGCGAAACTTGCAAGACTATACACAATTTATGAATGAAATTAATACTGGCAAGATTACCGTTGCAGGGGATGAAGTCTTGTAACATCGATGTCAAAATCATCTAAAGTGAAGATTCAATCGGCTATTTAGGTGATTTTGTATAAATTTGCCTAGCTCAAACTTTTTTGGTCTATAATAGCATTCAATTTATTTTACTACGATTAATATGGGATAAACCATGTCTGTACAACATTCACGTTTAATTATTTTAGGTTCAGGTCCAGCAGGTTATACTGCCGCGGTTTATGCAGCACGTGCTAACTTAGAACCAACATTAATTGCAGGTTTGCAATTGGGCGGTCAATTGACTACGACGACTGAAGTCGATAACTGGCCAGGTGGTAAGCGCGGCTTAACAGGTCCAGCATTAATGCAAGATATGCAAGAGCATGCCGAGCGTTTTGGCACCAATATGGTCTATGATCATATCAATCAAGTTGATTTGTCACAACGTCCATTTGTTTTGACCGGTGATATGGGGCAATACAGCTGTGATGCGTTGATCATTGCAACAGGTGCAACGGCACAGTATTTGGGTTTAGATTCTGAACAAAAATTTATGGGTCAAGGCGTGAGTGCTTGTGCGACTTGTGATGGTTTTTTCTATAAAAATAAAGCTGTTGTGGTAGTTGGCGGTGGCAATACCGCAGTAGAAGAAGCTTTATACTTATCAAATATCGCATCGCACGTGACATTGGTACATCGCCGTGATAGTTTGCGTGCCGAAAAAATCATGCAAGACCATCTAATGAAAAAAGTTGCTGAAGGCAAAATCACTGTTGAATGGCATCAGCAAATTGATGAAGTGTTGGGTGATGCAACAGGCGTTACTGGCGTACGTTTAAAATCAACTGTTGAAGGTAGCACTAAGCAACTTGATACACATGGTTTGTTTATTGCTATCGGGCATAAGCCAAATACAGATTTATTCCAAAATCAGCTCAATCTCAAAGATGGCTATATCGTGGTCAATCGTGGCTCGGAAGGCAATGCGACTGCGACCAGTGTTGCAGGTGTATTTGCGGCAGGTGACGTGGCAGATAATATTTATCGTCAAGCAATTACCTCATCCGCATCAGGCTGTATGGCAGCATTAGATGCAGAGCATTATTTGGATAATTTGAAATAACTTTTGAAATTATTTTTTCAATCATCAATGATTCGAAGACATAAGCCATACAATCTTGTATGGCTTATTTTTTGTCACTTTTTATTTGAAGTATGTTTTTCAAACTATTGATTTTTGTAATATTTTTCTCTGCACACGACAAAAAATCATCCCCACCCCACCTTTAGCGGTTTAGGGGATAAAAAACTGACCAACTGTCGAAATACAGCCTTATCATTATTAAACACCACCAAACGTAAACCCTCGATCAACAAATCTAAACCTAGAGCAAACA